>DATKVT010000186.1 GCA_035529935.1 Williamwhitmania sp.
GATCTCCGCCCAAGTCAACGGTTGGTAGTACATGAACAGTTACAGTCATATCAGCGGTCTCGACTCCGCAGCCACCAATTCCTGTAGCCGTTGCTCTTACCGTGAAGTCGGAAGTAACAGCAGAAACATCACCAGTGGTGCTATTTATTGAGGCTCCTCCAGAAACGATTGAATAAACAATGCCAGCGCTGTTTGAGGCCGTTGCTTGATAAGTAGAAATACCACCAACACACAATTCTGCGGCTCCTGAGGTAAACGTTGGCACACCAACATTTGGAGTAACCGAAGTTAATATTGGGGTAGAAGTTGCGCTACAAGAATTCACATCGGTAACTATAACCTTCACCGCATCACCATCGGCGAGAGATGAAGTTATATACTGATTGGTTGGCGAAGGGGCTCCCTGCGACACGTTGTTTAAAAAGAATTCATACGCATTACCGCCACCAGCAGTAAACGTTACTGGTGTAGCATCACAAATGCTGTTATCCAAATCTGATGAGGTTAAAGTAGGAGTTGGCAGTGCATTTACAACCATGTTAATATTGCTACTTTGGGCAATACAGCCAGCACTACTAATTACATTTGCATACACCTCATCACCGTTGGAAAACGTGCTACTGCTTAAGGTTCCGCTGGCACTCGGCCCCTGAACTGTTGAGCCGTTGAGAAAAAACTCATAGGTTGATCCGCCTGTAGCAGAAATTGTTGCGTTACTCCCTTGGCAAACTGGGTTATCCAGTGTTGAAATACCAGGCGTCGGACTTGGGTTCTGAGCCGTTAATGTAACGTCAATAGATTTTGAGCAACTATGTGCATCGGTAAGCAGCAATGTATAGGTTCCTGGAGATAGAGCACTTTGATTTTGAGCACCCTGAACAATTCCTGATCCATCGCTAGTGGTCCAAAAGTAACCATAAGGCCAGGTACCACCTGCTACCGAAATACCAATTGAACCATTGGTTGACTCAGGACAAGTTGGATTGGTTGGTGAGGGCGTTATTACAATCGCAGCTGGCTCATTTAAGGTGGCGCTATAAGGCCGTGTACAAAGATTATTATCTCGAACAACTATGTTATAGTTACCAGCAATAAGTCCAGAGATATTTGCACTTACATCATACGCACCTCCATTGACAGAATAATCATATCCAGGGGTACCACCAGAAGGTGTTATCGCAATTGAACCATCACTACCACCGTTACACATGGGATCAGTTACTGCGAATGAAGCAGATACTTGAGTGGGTTGGGCAAGCGTTTGGTAAACTTTTTTGTAGCAACCATTATCGTCGGTCACAATTGCCCAATAACTCCCTTTCGCAAGATTCGTGATACTTTGCGAGGTAAGGGTGTTGGACCACATGTAAACGTAAGCTCCAGTGCCACCTTGCACATTATTTATTGTAAGGGCACCATCTCTGGAACCGTAGCAAGAAATAGGTGTTGTAACATCAATAGTATATGTGATATCGTTGGGCTGAGTGATGCTAGCCGAAGTAGGAACTGTACAGCCATTTGCATCGGTAACAACAACTGAGTAGGTTCCAGCAGGCTGATTGCTCAAGTCCTGTGAGGTTGCACCACCTGGGCTCCACAGGTAATTATAAGGTGCTGTTCCACCAGCTACCGTAAGATTTACAAGGCCATCGGAACCGCCATAGCAAGTTGTGATACTACCAACTGCACTAGCAGAAAGAACACTAGCAGGTTCAGCAATGGTAAAGTTTGCTGTCTTTGTCTCTACTCCATCATCCACCGTCGCAACATAGTTGCCTGCGGCTAAACCTGTAGCATAGTGAGTTCCAGATGTTGCAGATGTATATACCTGAGGTGTTTGACCAGTTATTGTAACAGTTACATTACCGGATGTTGAATTTGCCCACGCAATTGTTGCGGTACCAGAACTTCCACCCTTGCATAGCACATCAGTTTTTGTCTGAAGCGTTGCGTAAAATACCCGCTGATCATCAACCCAGAAAGTAGTATCAGCTTGACAGGTGTGTGAATCCGTAACCGTTACCTTATAGTCGCCCCCCACATTAAGTCCAGCAATATTCTGTGTTGTTTGTCCACTGCTCCAATTATAATCCGTGTATGCAGGTGTACCTCCTGTAACATTCAAAGTAACTGATCCGGTTGTTACGTTATCAATGTGTACAACTGTTGAACCACTAAACACAATTTTCTGAGGCTGTGCTATAGTGAAATACCTATCCAATGTGCAACCATTAGTATCGGTAAGTGTAACAGAATAGGTTCCAGCTATTAACCCTGCTTGATCTTTAGTCGTTTCTGTTACAACATTACCATCAGTTGTATTCCAATAGTAACGGTATGGGGCAACTCCACCGCTGGGAGTAATACTAATTGCTCCATCAGCATCACCATAACAGTTCAAAGCTGCAGTAGCGGTTCCGGAAATGGCAAGAGCGGTGGGTTCAGTTATCGTGGCGGAGGTTGAAGCAACCTTACCATTAAAATCCGTCACCGTAACGGCATAGTTTCCAGGAGAAAGCCCAGTAGCCACAGAGTCGGTAAGCGATATGGGTGAACCGTTCAAGGTCCAAGCATAGGTGTAAGGGTAGGTTCCAAAATATGGGGTTACAGTTAACTCACCCGTAGAAGAGCCATTACAGAGAATGTTTTGCTTATGGGTAAAAGTTGCAGAAAAAGGATTAGCGTACTTGGCAACAAAACCTTGCCGCTTAGGTGAAATCAAATTATTAATTGAGGTGGACCCAAAAGTAAGGATTGGTGACTTAAAATAACCAGCAATATAAGTGTCACCACTCTGGTCAATGGCAATTCCCTGGCCGACATCTTCAAGCGTGCCAACAACTCCCTGTGCTGTAATGGGATTCCCATCCAAATCGTAAACAAAAAAACCTGCATCATTATTAGTAGTAGAGCCTGAATTTAATGACACATCGTTGAATGTTAAATTTGATGAGTAATACCCTGAAATCGTCAATAAATTCTCCCTTGATGCAACACCAAACCCACCGTCAGAACTAACTCCACCTGTTCGTGTTTTCCATATTAATCGACCCTCTTGGTTATACTTCAACAATATGATATCAAGCGATGAGCCCTTGCTAACAGAAGATGTCTTAGTGCTTGTACTATCAAATGAGACATTATTCGTTACCTGCCCAGTTAAGTAAATACCGTTATCGGATCCAAGTGTCAAACCGTTCGCTTGATCGTCCTCTGTACCTCCACCAGTTCTTCCCCAAATAAGCGAACCATCAGCATTGTTAACATGAAACAGAACAATATCACCATATCCTCTAGAACTAAATGACTGTGAACCATATGTAAGCTGTCCCCACAGAGTTCCACTAACATATAGAAGGCCATCTTGATCAACGCTGATATTTCTCAGAATATTTAAGTTAATTGAGGTACTTCCAGAAATTCCTATCGCGGTTAATTGCTTTACCCATGAAATATTTCCAGACGTATCAGCTTTAGCAATCCACTCATCTTCACCTCCGGCAGAAACATTTAACAGAAAAGAACCAATTGTTGTAGGCGAGGACTTTAACATCCCGCACATATAAATTTCATTATTACTTGAAATAGCCATGGAATGAATTCGCTCACCCAATGTGCCATACGCAATCTTTTTTGCCCACAGCACGCGGCCAGATGAATTGTATTTGGCTAAAAAAGCATCCTGAGCACCACTTGAAGTAATTGAGACATCAGCCGAGAACACCATCGTATTTCTAAATCCACCACCAACGTATACATTATTATCGGTATCAAACCCAATAGCGAAAGGATCTTCAACATCATTACTACCTGCATTTTGAATCCACTTCAAATTTCCGTTTTGATCAACCTTAATTAAATACATATCCTTTTTCCCAAAAGGAGCTTTTGACTGAGAATCAAAAGTTATTTGGTTAACATGATACCCAAGTATTACTAAATCTCCATTGGCATCCATTTTAAAATCCCTAACCTCAAGACTATCCAGCCCGGTTATTGCTTTTGCCCAAGCCCAGCCCTGAGCATTGGAAACAACAACAGAACAAAGTAAAATAAAACAAGTAACAAGTGCTTTAATTGCTTTCATGCAGGTACAATTTATTACATTGCAGTTTACGGAATGATCCGACAAAAGTAATTAACTTTGCCGTAAACAATCAAATGATTAATCAAACAGTACTCATAAATAGTAATGGTGAATACAATTATCCATATTGGATTTCCTAAAACTGGAACAACTTGGTTTCAGCAACAGTTATTCCCTAATCTTTCTGGTGTAAATTATATAAATAAGGAAGCTACAAATAAATTAATAATTAATATACCAGCACTCGAATTTAAAAAAGAAAAAATTATAGATGTTTTTGACGACCTAAAAACAAGCCGTCCATTGCTTTTAAGTTCAGAAAAGATTGTTGGAACATTCAATAGGGGTTGGATGAACGGATACTTCCCAAAACAAAACGCTCAAAAATTAAAAGATATTTTTGAGCAAGCCGAAATTATTGTATTCCTTAGACGACAGCAAGATGCAATTTCATCTGCATACCAACAATACGTCAAAAATGGTGGAAATTACAGTATTGACAGATACATACATAACACTTCTACAGGACTGTTCCATCTCGACCACCTCAAATACCACCTCATTCTTGATTATTATGCAGATTTATTTGGGATGAAGAACTTACACATCTACCTATTTGAGGAGTTTAAAAATGATCCTCAACAATTTACCCGCACATTTCTATATGATTTAAATATAACGTCCAATATTGACAAGGTGTCATTTGAACCGATAAACGAGTCGCCAGGGAGATGGGCAATAATACCACTAAAGATACTCAATGCCTTTTTTTACAAGACATATCCACATAAGTATTACATTACGCCAATTCCGTTCATAGAATTAATAACAAAGAAAATAGCAACCAGCCATCATTTTGGCAAAAAAGTTTCTACACAAAGTTTGCTCGGCGCTAATAACTTGCAGTATTTAGAGGATTATTACAAAGAATCAAACAATATCCTGCTGACAAAATACAATCTAAATGCAATAAAGAAACACAACTACTCTCTATAATTAGACCATGCTTTCACCCATTATTCATATCGGATATCCTAAAACAGGAACCACCTGGTATCAAAAACACTATTACCCACAGCTTCAGAGCTGTCGTTATTTCAGTAGAAATGAATTAATAAGACTGCTGATAGATGTAGATGTCTTCACATTTAATCCACAAAAGGTCAGAAAAGAATTTGAACAATTGGCAGAGGGAAGACGAATAGTCATTTGCGAAGAATTACTTCTTGGAGGACTTGATATCCCCTTTGGTAATGGAGAGTTTATTAAGGTAATGGCAGATAAGCTAGTGTCGGTATTTCCAGATGCTACGATTATAGTTTTCATACGCAACCAAGCAGAAATGTTAGCATCAGTATATTTTCAATACATAAGGTCTGGAGGGACCTACAGCATCGACTACTATCTCCGCCTGAAAAACAGATTCAACCCATTCTATAAAACCTATTTACTACCAAGTCTAAACAACTTTAAATATAAAAACATCGTTGACTATTACTGTACAATATATTCAAGTAGTAAAGTTCAGGTATATCTTTTCGAAGAATTTAGATCTCATCCTGCAATATTTCTTGAACATTTTAAAGAAAATATGCAAGTTCAGTATGTAGAGTATCCCCAATACAGCATTGTGGAAAATTTACGATTCAACAAGCTCTACCTTACAATTATGCGGTTTATAAATCACTTTTCATATTTAAACACAGTGAGAAAAAATTATTGGGTTAACATTCCATACTTATACTACAATATTCTTAGGTTTCTGACATGGTCGAACAAGCTCAGTATATTTAACTCATTACGAAAAACTGATTACATATTAGGCAAAAAGAGAATTAACTATATAAAAACATATTACAACGAAAATAACAAAGAACTGTCAAGGTACATTCCTCTCAAAAAACTGGCAGAATATGGTTATGTTGATGAGTCAAAATAGCCAGATGAGATACGATGGTAAATTTCGATGCTTGAATGATGATGTTTATTGACGAGATTCTTATATACGCTTGTCCTTTTTATAAAAAAACCACTTTTGAAGTAATGCAACCTAAGCAAGAGTAACGATTTGACTTTACCCCAAAAACCAGAGGAGGCAATAACATTTAGTGCTAACTGCTTGTCTAACCTCGATATCGGAAATCGGAAGCCTGCACCATGATGATACGCAATATCACCGTATATGCCATACCAAAGAGGATGTTCAAAAAGACTTCTTGACCGATGTATTGCTTTCCACGACACATTATTCTCAATTAACTGCTTCAATAGATTTCCCCCAACATCGGTGGTCACTCCATGTCTGTTTCGCCACAAATATCCGCGATTCCAATCCCCATCAATCTTTCGCCAAAACCCGACAGTCGTAATGCAAAACGAAGGATGAGGTTGAATATCACCAGCATTTTCTATGCGCTGAATGGCAGCCAATGGTGCGGAAGATAACCACTCTTCAAACCTTATGTCGGTATTGGCTATTGGAAAAGCATCACCGTCAATAAAGATTAGGGTATCTTCGTCGGAAACTGCCTCATGACATACAATATCCGCTAAAACATTTAACTTCACTGCATGGCTTTGGATTGGCTCGGTTGAAGCAAAATAGAACTTATCCCGATGCTTCGCTGCACTTCCACTCAAAAATGCGTAAATTCGAAAAGGCTTCTTGACATACCGATTTAGGTATTTCAGCTGGATGTCAATCCATTTATCTGATTCCCAATGAACGGTAGCAATATGAATCATGTAAAAGAGATATCAACGATTAAAATTCTTCTGGTGGCCTACATCAACAGATCTGGTTCAACTTTACTGCTGAACGAACTCAGCAAAGTTAAGAATTTTACCTGTCTTCCGGAATCAGAGTTGCTCGCCAAAAAACTGCTCCGAAATCCATCCAAAAAGATTAAGCGCACATCAAAAGTCGTAGTAGAACTTGACAAGGCATTACACTACAATAATAAACTAAAACTATTTAAAGGAATAGGAAGCTTTGGAGAACTAATTGTTATTGAAGAAAACTCCATTTCACAACAAGAATTGTTTCGACGCTTCATTATAAAAGCAGCAATCGCAGATAATCCCGATACGGAGATCGTCGTTTTCAAAAACACCCACATTGCATACTACATTAAGAATATTCAAGAGTGTTTTATTCAAGATGCCAACATCTATCTACTTATACTCCTTAGAGATCCTCGCGCTATATTTCTGTCTCAACTAAAAGCGGTAGGATCATGGAAAATACCAATGGCAAGCGATGCAGCAGCAGTTATTTTCGAATGGAGAAGGCTTTCCAATGTCTATAATTATTTTCAAAGAAAGAAACAATCGTGGGTTAGTAGCCTAAAATATGAAAAACTAGTTACTGATACTGTTTTCCAAACAAATAAACTCTTTGTTTGGCTTAATATAAATATAGAAATAAAGGGTAAAGACGACAATGGAACATATCAAAATAAAATTCCAAAGGAGTTACAACACCTACATCAAAACATAAAACTTGAGATACAAACAAAATCGTGCAACCTATGGCAATTTGAACTTGATAATGAGTACCAGCAAAGAATCGCATATATGCTAAGGAAACCAATGATTCGGCTCGACTACAACACCCATTTAGAGAAAAGAACTCTCCATTGGTGGCAGACAGGAGCAGTTACCGTTTCAATAAAAATTGCAATATTGTACCTAAAGATGAAATTATTCGGTCCGGAGATACCTCAATCTAATGGCAAATAACATTCTAATAATTACCTCACAAACCTATCCTTCGGCAGCAGGAGACGGTAGAAGTGCCTTCTTTCTTGCACAAGAACTTTACAAACAGGGAGGGAAATGTGACATTCTTACCCTTGAAACAGAAGAAGAGCAGATAATAAACCATGATTATAATTTACTTAATCCTTCAATTATCAAAATAGCTTACCACGACAAAACGCTTGCAGGAAAAATAGCCACCCGTATCCATTTGTTTTTCTTTCTTATTATACACATAAAACGATATAACACTTGGTTAATTTATGGCAAAACATTAGGGAATAGAATTGCCCTAATTCTTGGAAAAACAACAAGAAAAAAAACAATTTTCCGTCCTACGCTTTGGGAATACGATGACCTTCGGACGTTAACAAAAGATTCACTTTTTAACAAATACACTTACCGTCTCTCCACTGGCTTTTGGTCTCTTAACCCATCAATTACAGAAACAATTCTGAAGATTGGAATAGAGAGAAATAGAATTTTTGAATCGCCACAGGGGGTTAGAGCAATATTTTCGCCCCCTCAACTGGGTGAAAAGGAAAAACTGCGCAAGAAACTAAACATCCCCAACGACAAAACAATAATAACAATGGTAGGCCATGTTATAAAAAGAAAAGGTTTCCCTGCTATATTCAACTTATTCGAAGGAATAGACAACTTCTATCTTATTGTTGTTGGAACAAACAATCCATCTCCTAGCGAGAGACTCTTTTCTTACTATGAAGAGATGCAGGCAATTACCAATATTGGTCAGCGATTAATAGGCTCAAACATCCAATTCACCGGCAAGGTTGAAGACGTTTCAGAATATTTGAAGGCCTCTGATATTTTCTTGCATGCTTCAACCAGAGAAGGGTTCCCTCCAAATTCCCTCAATGAAGCAATGTCCGTAGGATTGCCTTGCCTAGTAAAAAAGATTGTGGGAATACCACAGCGAGATTACTCAAATGTAATAATGGTATACAATAACGAGAAGGACTTTAAAGCCAATATAAACTTACTAATACGAAACAACCAACAAAGGAATGAGCTGAGTTTAAACGCTGCTGATTTTTCAAGAAGACACCTTGACCTTAAAATCATCGCCAACAACCTTGTTGCATTTATCAACAGCATCTAGCCGAAAGCAACAAAACCAATTATATCGTGCAATCAACAAATAGTGTCCGAATTAGACTAAAACAAGTCCTATTAATTTGCGAAACTCTTGCTAATCCATTTAATGCTGTGGCCGTACGTAATTTTTCCTCACTGATTAGCAGGTAAAGTTTTTCAGCAATTTCTTTTACTGACGGAGGATTAGATAAGAAAAGAAGATCTTTCCCATCTTCAAAATAGCACCCAATATTTTCCTTCCCAGTGCAAATTACCGGTACTCCAGCAAGCATAGCCTCCAAAATAACCAATGGGAAATACTCACTATTGGAGGGTAACACAAAGACATCGGCGCTGTAATAAAGTGAACTTCGCTGGTCGCTTTCTACTCCGCCAATGTAGCTCACCCGTCCTTCCAACTTCAGCAACTTGGTTAAAGCAAAAATTTTCTGTGGAATGGAGGGGTCGGGGGAATACCCAGCAATGGTTAGTTTCAAATCTGGAAACTTATTAGCAACCAAAGCAAAAGCTTCTATCAACTTAAAAAAACCCTTATGAGGATAGAGGTTTGATAAGAAAAGAATATTGATTGCCTTCTCTCTGATTGGTCTTTGAATGGGCTCAAAGTCAACTGTATTGGGAAATGAAAACAAATTTTCCGGATTCAGTCCCAACGGAATCAACTCTCGCTCAACAAGCTGTGGC
The DNA here is from genome assembly GCA_035529935.1 of Williamwhitmania sp. Taxonomy (NCBI): domain Bacteria; kingdom Pseudomonadati; phylum Bacteroidota; class Bacteroidia; order Bacteroidales; family Williamwhitmaniaceae; genus Williamwhitmania; species Williamwhitmania sp. The sequence continues at coordinate 9,650 of DATKVT010000186.1, forward strand.
GATAGATGAACAACCTTACACCCTCTAAAAAGATTTTTATAAACAAACCTGTTTAACCTAGTTGGTTTTACGCGATGAAGGCCTGGTCGGTGCAAATGAACTACTGGAACTGCACCAAAAATTCGAATAAGAAAAAGATACAGACCATCCCTAAAAAGAATTGGTCCAAAAGGAACCATCGAGAAGTAAACAATTCTTGGCCGATAAGTAATGAGTTCAAACAGTAGTTGAAAGAAAATTCCAAATGCCTTAAAGACCTTGATTATAGAGAAATGTTGCAGCTGCGAAAGTTTGGTAGAAAAATATAGCGGAATAACTCGCTTTTCAAACCCTTCGTTTACAACCTCGCTGTCGAATACCATCCTGTTCATTTCACTTGCCCCATGAACAGGTGGTGGAAGTTGAACAAGGTAAAGAATACGAGGCTTAACCATTTGCTAAAGCCTGATTGATTTCATTTTAAATCCGCGCTCTTTTAGGCCTTCCAGCACTCGCGGTAATGCATAGCGCAAATTCTTCTCTGCCTTTTTTGAATCATGAAACACAATGATGGAGCCAGGTCGAACCACCTTAAGAACATTCTTCACACAACCCTTACCCGAAAGTGTCCAGCTGTAGTCCCGACTCAGCACATCCCAAAGAATGAACTTGTATCGTTCCTTAAGAACATGAACCTGAGAGGTTTTAATTCGTCCATAGGGCGGGCGAAACAGGTTGGTTGAAATGAGCGATTCTGCCAAATCAATGTCATGTACATACTCAGCCGAATCGGTTCCCCACCCCTTTATATGACTGTAACTGTGATTCCCAACTGCATGTCCTCTTGCAAGAAGTTGCTCAAATACCTCCGGATGCATCTCCACATTTTTTCCTAGGCAAAAGAAGGTGGCTTTTGCATCGTACTTGTCCAACTCATCCAGAACCCAAGGGGTAATTTCCGGAATTGGACCATCGTCAAAAGTGAGAAATACCGAGTCGGTCTCCCCTGGGAAACTCCATATAAACTCAGGAAATATTCGCTTAATCCATCCCGGTGGTCGAAAATACGCCATGGCTTCGATTGATTTCTACTTCAACATTTTTATTTGTCTGCAATCTTCTCTTTGGTATTCCTCTGCAAAGAAACTGCTTTTTTTAAAACCATGGAAGCATCCTGCAAATCAAACTTCACGTACGGCTGCATGGCTGGAATAATGGTGTGGTAATATTCAATTTCATGCTTTTTTCTTGCAATTAAACTATCAATAATTTGGTTTCCACAAACCAAATTGCCAGCATTATGGTAGCTCGAAGCAAACGATAGGGCTACATCGTTCCACTCAAGACACCTATCGCCAAAGTAGCTGCGGCAACTGTCGAGCACAGTATTGGCCGTATCAAACTTTCTTTTGGCAATCAGCGTATCGGCCAATTGGCCGTACACGTCAAAGTAGTAATGGATAAAGTGTCGACATGTTTCGTCCATATACCCTGTTGCACCACCTCTAAAGCTACTATTCACAATTAAGTTATGGTAAGACTTTTCTATATCTGTTTTCCCAAAGAGGTTTTCATCTGTAGGATTCAATCGCAAAACGAGACCCTCATTGACGGCAATGCTAGTTAAGTTAAGAGTGGAAGCGGAAGGTACAGATGCAGCAAAGTAAATTGGCCGCCGGTGTCCGTTAGCCGCGATAATGTCGAGCAAAGCCAAATCCCAACTCCGCAGATAGCTGCGGGAAATAGATACCTCCTTTGTGCTATTTCTTGTTCCATGCACACTATCGTAAAGAGGGAGATAAAATGATTTTGCTCTAAGAACGAGTGGTACGGAATTATTACTAGTATCTGTATTTCGAGAGAGGTCAAATCCATCACGAACAAGGCTATCGAGCGGTATAGGAGTTGAAAATCCAGAAACTATGGGGAAAAGTTGAGACAGGCTGTGCTGGTAAAAATCGTTACTACCATTAAGCTGAATGCTGGCGGATGAATTTACAGCGAGCTGGAGTTGACCCAGCTCCCACCCTGTCCTTAAGTAGTTTAAGTTTACAACTCGCACGTCAGTTCTGTACCCTTCAGCCTCTTGTAGATACCAGAGCGGAAAGGTGTCGTTGTCACCATAAGTAAAAAGAATGGCATTAGGAGCACAAGCCGACAGGTAGTCGTGTGCAAGCTGCCTTGCAAAAAAACGATGTGCCCTGCTATGGTCGTTAAAATTCTGAGCCAGCATCCATCCTGGAACCGCCATAAGAATTATAGCCAAAACAGCAATTGCCATGCCTTTTGACTTGCAAAGTCTACTAACTACTGAAGCAATATAGCCGGTTCCCACACCAATCCAAATGGCCCATGCATAAAAGGAACCAACATAGGCATAATCTCTCTCTCGTGCTTGATAGGGAGTCTGATTTAAAAACAAAGCAATGGCGATTCCTGTGAGTAAAAACAGCAATAGAATGGGCCAGAAGTGTCTGCTCCCAGCAACAGATTGAACTACTAGACCCAAAACACCAAGTAAAAGTGGAAGCATAAAATAGACATTACGTCCCTTGTTGTTCACAAGGTTTGAAGGCATCATTTTTGAATCACCCTCTCTAATAGCATCAATAGCATGAATACCAGTAATCCATCCTCCTTGTAAAATACCTCCATATCCCTGAATATCGTTCTGCCTTCCCACAAAATTCCATAAAAAATACCGAACGTACATATACCCAAGTTGGTAGTTCACCAAGAACTTTAAGTTGTAGAAAAAACTTGGTGGTATTGACTTTCCAGCAGAATCCACCAACTCATTAGATGGGATTGATGCCCAACTTTGGTAAGCCGCTTGATGGTCTCCCGTTGTGCTATACATTCTAGGAAAAACTGTGTAGAAGTGAGGATTGTAAATCACCCTTCCTGAAGAATAACCAACACTATACTTACCCTTGCTAAAGATGTAATGTTTACTGCCGATTACAACTTTTTCAACTGGAGCGTTGAAGGTGGTGCCATAAAAAAGTGGCGAGTCGCCGTATTGGTCCCTATCAACATAGTTCCAAAGTGCAATAATATTGTTTGGATTACCCGTATTTAAGGGAACATTCGCAGAGGCTCTTATAGGCACGATGGCATACACCGAAAGACCAATAATGTAAAGCAAGGTGGATGTCAGAAAGGCCTCATATGTTGAATTTTTAGAACGTTTAGCCCTATAAATAGCAAATACCAATCCACAAAAAATAAGGGCATAACAAAAAAATACACCGCTCCACTTAAATAAGCCAAATGTGTTCACAAAAAGCAGCTCTGTAAGCCATCCAAATTTAAATAATAGGTAAGGGATTAAGGTAAAGGCAAGCAAAAACAGACCTCCTCCTACCAATGCACCCTTTACCACATTTTTAAAGTTTAGCTTATAGTTGACCAGCCAAGCAATTAAAACAACCGAAGGGATAACAAGTAGATTAAGCTGGTGAACACCAGCACTCAGTCCAAGCAATAGCGCAATCAGGTAAATCAATCGCCCACGGCTACTGGCCGATCGACTCTCAGAAAGGAGCAAAGCCAAATAAAAGGTAAGTGCAGTAAAGAATATTGAAAGGGCATAGACCTCCCCCTCAACTGCAGAAAACCAAAAGGAGTCGGTAACGGCAAAGCAAAATGCACCAACAATGCTTGCGCCATGAATAACGATTAGTGATGAATCTTTACGAGGCCTTATTACCTTTTTTTGCAGTATCTTAACAAGGGTTAGATAGAGCAGCATTACTGTCAGCGCAGAGGCAACTGCTGAAAGAATATTAACTGCAATAGCTGCATGGTTTCCCCCAAACAAGATTACGAAAAGGCGTCCGAGCAAGGCGTGCAATGGAGCTCCAGGTGGATGGCTCACCTCCAACTTTGCTGCACAACCAATAAACTCGCCACAGTCCCAAAAACTCACACTTGGCTCTAACGTGATAAGATATAGTGCCAATGAAGTGCTAAATACGAAGGTTGAAATTGCTGTCTGCCAACGATTACGAAACATGCTGCCAATGGTTGGGAAAAATTTCAATAACGTGTAAAGGTAAAACAATTGGTTGTATATTGGCCGCAAATTGAAGCCCACATGAACCTTCGTTGTTATCGCTTGCTGGCAATATGCATTGCACTACTTATTGCTTTTATTAACCCTATATCAATTAGTGCACAAGAATCTAATCTTGTCAACTCATCCGATTCAGGAAAAATTTTCTTTGAAATTCGATCTCTCGGTTTTTTTCAGAATTATGAATACTTCAACCAAATAAAGGAGGGTGAAACGTTGCCCGGTATTTGGCTGCAGCCTACGATTAGCTATCGACCGTTTGACGGATTGAATTTCAGAGCAGGCATACACATGCTGAACTACTCTGGCAGGGACACCTTGGCAAAAGTTCAGCCCCTATTTTCCATAGAAACGGCTCTTTACCCCGGTGCTAAAGTAATTCTCGGAAGTTTTTACTTTCAGGACCACCACCGATTAGAAATTCCTCTTTATCGAGACAACTTCTACTTTAAAAAACCAGTGGAGAACGGCGTTCAGGTTAGGATAGATAGGAAAAAGTTTTGGGCTGATATTTGGATTTCGTGGGAATCGTTTATTCTTCCACGCGATCCTTTCCAAGAGCGATTATTTGCGGGGCAGTCCATTCAAACCAAACTGTTTTCGTCCAACAATTTCCAAATCACACTACCTTTTCAGCAAACCTTTGCCCACAGAGGCGGTCAGGATATTACTATTGACACCACCTTAATGACCCTTTACAACGTTGCATCCGGCCTAACATTTAATTACAAAAATGCTGGTTTAACGGCAATGCTCATGGGCTACAAAGATCTTTCGCATCAAAAGCAGCAGGCATACAAACAGGGTAGCGCCTTGTGGTTGAAGTTTTTCTATAATGCCAAAGTCTTTCAGTTTACGGGCGGTTACTGGAAGGCGCATCAGTTTATGTCACCAAAGGGGGAAGAGCTGCTGATGTCGGCACTTACAGAAACCAACTCCATAAAATATCCAAATGTTGAAGTTTTTTTTGGTAGCATGAACATAACCAAAGAGTTAAAAAACGTGGGGTCGTTGGTGTTTTCATCCGGCTGTTTTAAAAACACCCGCTTAAGTAACCTCGATTACTACTATGGCCTCAGCATTCACATCAATCAGGAGTTTTTTCTGGGAAGAGTGAGAGCCTCTGAGTTGGTTACTAAATAGCGCCAAGGAACAGATCTCCAGTATTCTCCTGCGTAATCGACCCCAATTCTTGGCCCAACCTCAAAGGTTACCTTTTCGCCTTTTTCAAACCAAAGTCGTGAGGAGGCGGTTATATCCTCACCATAAAAATCACCCTTTATGTTTAGCATTTTTGTGAGCCGACCTGGACCACTGCAGTCGTGCAATCCACGAATAAGGACGGCTTGCGGATTATCCTTTTCACCAGTAACAATATTTAAAAGCCAATGCATTCCATAAACCAAGTAAACATAAACTAAACCGCCCTCCTCAAACATAACAGAGGTTCTTGGTGTTTTGCCCTTGCTGGCATGGCAAGCCAGATCCTCAACGCCCCTATAGAGTTCAAGTTCCGTAACGATGTGACGGCTCTCCGCTCCATCACCCCATTTGCGAACAAGAATAGAGCCAATTAAGTCGGGGCCAACAGCCAGAACATCCCGTCTGAAAAAATCACTGTTTAATCTTGTCATCGTCAGGTACCGCAGGGAGATGAGTATTAATGGCAAGAATAAGCATGGAGTAGAAAAAGGCCACGAACGACACACCGATATGAACCTCCAAAGTGTCTTCGTCGAGCATAGATACTATGGCAATAAGGATAAATGCATTGGCCAACAAATCATTCCATGCTTTATTTTTAATGAATGGGTATAACAGGGCAAAAATAAAGAGTAACCCACCCCAAATCCCATCACTCACAAACATGGTGAGAAATTGGTTATGTGCCCTCAGCCTGAACTGAGGCTTTAGCTCAGGCTTATAGGTGCGATAGTAATCGGCATAGGCCTCCTTAATATCACCAGTACCAACGCCAGTTAACCAATGCTTAGAAAATATTGTTGAAGCCGCTTTCCAAAAAACAAACCGCTGGGCAATGCTATAACCGCCAACATTGGCACCCTTACGGTATGAATCTAGCTCCCAGACCGTTCGATATATTTTCCACCTTATGCTAAAAGGGTTCATCTCCAAAACATTAGCAACGCCGTTATTAATAGCATTTATCTCCTTTTTGCTAAGCGACCACACACCAATGGAATCCTTTCTTAACCCCTTCGACGTAAGAAAACGCTTTAAAACAAGGTTAACCGGATATCCTGTTGAAATAATGCTGTCGTAGCCAACGTTGCTCCTTCTCGACCATTCGTTTTTCAGTTCCGGTTCGCAAATTAGCACATCAACATAATGACCATTCTCTACGGCTGTCGATTCAAGGTTGTTGGTATAGGAGCGCCCATTGGCCGTTCGGTATGACTGAAGGTTATCGGGTAACTTTTCTACCGTATAGTAAAAAGCAATGGTGCTGGTTATGTACGATGCCATAATAAACAGAACAGCAGCAGAAAGGGTTATGGCACCAAATCGGTATACTGTATCGCTAATGCTCCTCACCTGCCAAACCACAAACCATGCTGTAAGTAGGGCAAGTACAACCACCCCGGTTAGCGATTGCAATATGAAGATAAAGGCAAAAAGCCAGAGAATCAACATCACTCCGCCAATCTTAGCCAGTCGAGACAGTTGCGACATGTAACTCCTGAGCAGATACACCGAAGAGCACAACGCCATATTTACAAGTAACGAAAACCGAATATGTGAGATAAATAATGAAATATCCCGACTAGAGTGTATTACTTTGGGTATTACCTGAAACACCACCAGCATGCTTATGAACGAGCCAGCAAGCACACCACCAATTAATCCAAGAAGCACAATTGTCTTTTCATGGCGGGTAAATGGATTAGTGGTGCTAAACACTAAAGGCAAAACGAGCAGCGGCAGCTTTATACGAAGGTCATGAAACGCCCAGCTAAAACTGGAGGTGAACACAAGTCCCGCAACACTCAGAAAATAAATTACCAGGAACCATTGTAGCGAACGGTTTTGCTTTATAGCCTGAACCTTCCGTCTAAATTCGCCTTCCACAATCCAGTTGACTACCAAAGCAATAATTCCAACGCTGAGGGTAAACTCACTAACTGGAAGTGAAAAAGCTAAAACGGTTGAGAAAAAAACAAGAAAAAATCGATGAATATATTTTGGGAACATACACTTCAATTTTGAGGTTATAGGATGTTTCAAAACTAAACAATAGTAACGATTGCACAAGCAGTGTTAGTGTAATGTCCTATGAAATAAATTGTTGATATGTTGGTTTTATTGCCAAATTAATTGTATTTTTGCATCCCGCAAATTGTGCGGAATTGGATCATTAATGTATCAGGTATTAACTAAAAACAACAGAGTAAAGTGGACACTTTAAGCTACAAGACAGTGTCGGTAAACAGCGCCACGGCTAAGAAAGAGTGGGTTGTTATAGATGCCACCGACGAGGTTCTTGGTCGTCTTGCTTCCAAAGTTGCGAAACTCCTCCGAGGCAAGTACAAACCAAGTTTCACTCCGCATACCGATTGTGGAGACAATGTAATTATCATCAACGCCGAAAAAGTGAGGCTTACCGGAAAGAAGCTCACCGATAAGGTGTACGTTCGACACACTGGCTATCCAGGTGGTCAGCGCTTTACCACCCCAAAGGAATTGCTTAGCAAAAAACCCAATGCAGTTTTGGAAATAGCTGTAAGGGGAATGCTTCCAAAGACTAGGCTTGGTAGAGAGCTCTTTAGAAATCTATTTGTGTATGCTGGAGGCGAGCACCCTCACCAAGCTCAGCAACCAAAGGAAATCAAAATTAACAATCTTAAATAATGA
>DATKVT010000187.1 GCA_035529935.1 Williamwhitmania sp.
GAGGTCGCGGGTTCGAGTCCCGTCCGGACCGCAAAGCCCTCTTTTTGAGGGCTTTGTTGTTTTAATACATTGGTTGACTGTTCTTTTTATGTTACCAGTATGGTAGGAAAATCAATGGCATAATGATTCATTCTTTGTCAATCGCTGAAGGATCAACAATGGCAAGCCTTTAGAACGAATGGCAAAAAGGTTGCCAAACACTGGTTAATTAGTGGGCTTTTACAGCAAAAATCGAAAAGTTAACCTTGCCGTACTTTCGTGTTTCCAGAAAATTTTGTTGGAGGTTAAAGCTGTATTTTTCAGAGTGCTCAATGATCAACCATCCATCACCAGCTAAAAGATTATTTTCGAACACCAGCTGTGGAATAAGGTCAACCCCAGCAATGTCGTAAGGTGGATCAGCAAAGATGAGGTTGTACTGCTTATTGCAAAATTTTAGAAACTGAAATGCATTGTGCTTCACTGGATTAATTTGGCTAAACCCCAATTCTTTGGCTGTTTTGGAAATAAAGGCATAGTGAACTGGGTTGAGTTCCACAAGGTCAATATCGGGGCACCCTCTGGAGGCAAATTCAAAGCTGATGCTGCCGGAGCCGCTAAAAAGGTCAAGAACGGTTATCTCTTCAAAATCAAAATTGTTGGCAAGAATATTAAATAATCCTTCCTTTGCCATATCGGTGGTAGGTCTGGCCGTAAAATTTTTTGGAGGATTAATGGTTCTTCCTCTGTAGCTTCCGCTTATTATTCGCATGTGGCGCTGAAGAACAGGTTAGAAAATCGAGCTTTTACATGGTCTCGAATCTTATAGCTTAGCGTAAAGTTTCCTGAAAACGGATCGTTGAAGGTTTGTGGGTAAAACTTTTTAAGTGCTGGAATAATGGCCATACCCTCCTCAGTTGCACCGGCAACGGAAATGGTTGCTGACTCTAGTCCAACAGCACTAAGTGCATTAGCAAGAAAAAACAGAACGTCGCTTGGGGATTTGTAAGTGTAGGAATTGAGGAGCTGAAGGTTCTTCTTACTATAAATTGCAAGGTCGAAAAAGTTCTCATTAACGTGAATCCCTACAAAAGGCATTTCGATGAATTTTTCTTCACGAAGCCGTTTTAAAAATGGAAAGACTTGGGGTATTAGCAATGCTGTAGGGAATAATGACTTAAGCTTACTGGCCAATGTGGATGGAAATGTATAGATGAGCATTGCCTTTGGCTCTTCTATTTTAATGAAATGCACTTCGTCAAGTTCGTCGAGGTGGTGGGTTACTGAAAGCAATTCTTTTGCCTTAGTCTCCACAAAAAGTTCTTCAGGAACGAGGGTGTAATTGGGTGATACATATAGAATGGTTACCTTGATAGGATGTTTTGGCAGGGATAGCTCATCTTGCAGTAACTTATTTACAACTATTGCTAAGTCTTCGCTGTCAACGGCACTACTGATTTGGTAATGCTTAAAGGCCACAATTTTCTCTTGTTGCTTGTCGGCAATACAAAATGAAAGTCCATCCAAGCTAACCCGGATGGACAAACAGTATGTGTTTATGGTATTGATGTCGTATGTTTCGTCGACTAAATCAATAGTTTGTATCATTGTATTATTATTCCTATTCCCAATTACCTGCATTGTTGGTTGCGGCCTTTAGCGAACCCACCATCAAGCCAGGATACTGATCAAGATCTTTTTTGTCGTTAGTCAAGTTTACTACCTGTTGGTGATCCATACCCCAGTAAAGAATGTCATAAGGCACCTTGCACTCAAAAACTTTTACCTTAACCTTGGATGCCGTTTCTAGAACGCCAGCAGCCAACTCAAATTGATTGCGTCCTCCAGTGTAGGGAACAAACCGTAGAGAATCAACGTCAATTTTTTTGAATAGAGAATCCCTTACGCTGATTTTAATTTTTTCGCGAACGATCTGCTTTCTTGCAACGGCAATGGAGTCTTCCTCAGAACCAATTTGCTTAACAACGACGAATGAGTCGCGCTTTGCAAAGTTGATTAACGTGTCGAAACTACCAGTATAGCGATCGTACTTTGACTTAAACGCAACTTCTGCAGTTCTGATGTCTTTGAGACGTTGGATTGTTTTATTGTCCCTTCTTTCCTTTTCATTCTTAAACTTAATAGGCTGATTGATGCTCACAGTAATAAGATAACCAAGGAACACTATTAGTAAAAGCAGGAAGATTTGAACAGCTTTTTTCATTTCTCTAGAATTAAGTTATGTTTGCTTGCAAATTTAAAAAAAAAATTATTCCCTCTTCCTTTATATATTTGATTTCTGAAGAATATGCTAAAAAATCATCTTACTAGCCTGTTTATTGCAGAGTTGCTTTTCACACCAACCGCAAGTCAGCATGAAATGTTTGAAACGTTGGGCTTGTTTATTTCAGGGGAAGAGGGTTGCGATATAATGGTTGTGAATGGGTATGCAGGTACTGGTAAAACCTCTGCAATTAGTGCGGCGGTGAGGGTCCTCGAATTGTATGGTCAACGAGTTGTACTGCTTGCGCCAACTGGTCGTGCTGCAAAAGTATTTTCCATCTATTCTGGCAAACCAGCCTTTACTGTTCACAAGCAGATTTATCGTCAAAAAGTGGCAGCTGATGTGCAGAGCGTTTTCACGCTGAGCTATAATACCTATAGCGATGCTCTCTTTGTTGTTGATGAGGCCTCCATGATCTCTGACCAAAATGTGGAGCAATCACTTTTTGGTTCTGGTAACCTATTGCGTGATTTGGTTGAGTATGTTCAGCAGGGGAAAAATTGTAAGCTGCTGCTTGTGGGTGACGATGCCCAGCTGCCACCGGTGGGAATGGATAAAAGTCCGGCCTTAAGCAAAATTACGATGATCACCTTTGGCAAAGTTCTATACGCTAGGCTCACCGAGGTGGTTCGACAAGAAGCAAATTCCGGAATCTTATCCAATGCCACTGCCATTCGGCAGCTGGTAACGACTGACAGCTCTGCGATGCCAAGTTTCAATATGGATTTTGATGATGTTAGTTCTGTATCGGGTGGGGACCTTATTGAATTGCTGGAATCCAGCTATGGAAAGTATGGGCGGGACCAGGTGGTGGTTATTACACGATCGAACAAGCGAGCCAATGTATATAACAGTGGTATTCGCCAACGGATTCTTTATAGGGAGGAGCAACTTTCGATTGGTGATTCTTTGATGGTTGTGAAAAATAACTACTTCTGGACAATAGCACTAAAGGAATTGGATTTTATAGCCAATGGGGATATTGCTGTAGTAGAAAACATAGGGCGTTATGAAGAGCGCTATGGGCTAACGTTTGTAGATGTTCGGTTACGTTTTCCCGATTATAATGACCTTGAATTAGATGCCAAGATTATTATCGATACGCTTACCTCAGAGTCTGCCTCATTGTCGACTGAGCAAAGCAGGATACTCTACACTGGTGTTAATGAAGATTATGGAACCGCTACTTCTCGGCAAAAACATTGGCTACAGGTTAAGGAGGATCCTTTCTTCAATGCGCTGCAGGTAAAGTTTGCCTATGCCATTACCTGCCATAAGGCGCAAGGAGGCCAGTGGCCAGTGGTATTTATTGACCATGGGTACTTTACGAAGGAGATGTTATCAATCGATTTTCTGCGATGGCTATATACGGCTTTTACAAGGGCAACAACCAAGCTTTATCTGGTAAACTTTAGTAAGGAATTTTTCGATCTGTCTGGAGATTTAAATTAACAGTTAAATTTAAGATGAGGTAAATAACGTTTTTGATGACTCGATCAACTTAAGCAACTAATATCGGAATAGGTATAAAATGCTTATTATTGTCAACAAATTGTTCTGATTTTGAGTTTATCCTCTTTCTACTAGATCAATCAACCTACAAATTGAACCGTTATGAAAAGAATTATTTTAATTTTCTCCATAATTCTGTTTGGAGTAAATAATTGTTTGAAGGCTAATCCAGTTAGCATAGAATCTGCCCAAGATGTGGCATTAAAGTTTGTTCAGCATTTTTCTTCCCGAAGTGTAAATACTGTTTCCGATGTTATAGTATACAAGGGTAGCACTGCACCAGCCTTTTACGTGTTTACTTTTCAAGGAGGAGGATTCGTAATGGTAGCTGCCGATGATGCAGTTACCCCAATCTTAGGCTACTCTACCACCTCCACTTTTGGCAAGAATAATGTGCCGGTTAACGCACAGGATTGGTTAAATAGCTATAAAAGCCAGATTTCTGATATTGTAGCAAAGCGCGTTGATAACACTCAGACCTTGAATGAATGGAATAGGATAAGGAATGGACAATTTTCAGCAACTAGAGGTGCTGTTGCCCCTTTAGTTACTACCACGTGGGATCAAGGGTGTTACTATAACCAGCTATGCCCTTCAGATGCAAGTGCAACAACAATTTGTGAACATGCTTACACGGGTTGCGTTGCCACAGCAATGGCACAAATTATGAAATATTGGAACTATCCAAATCAAGGCAATGGATCACATACATATACTGATCCAACGTATGGAAGTTTGTCCGCTGATTTTGGCTCAACTACTTATAATTGGGCAAATATGCCAAACTCCATTGCTGATACTAATAATGATGTAGCAACGCTTATGTATCATTGCGGTGTTTCTGTTGATATGACTTATGGAGCTGATGGTTCTGGTGCCTTTTCAGGGGTGGTTCCTGCAGCTTTAATAAACTATTTTTCTTATTCACCAACGGCGGAAATTAAGTACTTAAGTAGCTTTACAACCGACAATTGGATTTTGATGATTAAGAGTGAACTTGATGCACAACGCCCTGTGTATTATGCTGGGGATAACGGTACTGAAGGCCATGCCTTTGTTTGCGATGGTTATGATAGCTATAACGATTTCCATTTTAACTGGGGTTGGTCAGGATATGCAAATGGATATTATGCAATAGGGGCTTTGAATCCAACATCATCATACAAGTTTAACTATAATAATGAAGTAATTGTAAGGATAAAGCCTCCGTCAAATGCTCCAATAGCTAGTTTTACGGCAAGTACAACAATTCCTGACGTGAATACACCTGTAACATTTACCGATAAGTCAACCAATAGTCCTACCTCGTGGAAGTGGTATTTTGAGGGAGGAACCCCTTCTACATCAAGCGATCAGAATCCACATGTTACCTATGACACTACTGGTTCATATCTTGTTTCGCTCACAGTTTCTAATACGGATGGCAGTGATACTAAGACCATGTCAGGGTATATTAGTGCAGGAGGAGCTTCTGCCGCTTGGATAAAACAAAATACTGGTTTCGTTACACCAGATAGATATATTAGCCAGATTACGATTGTCAATCCGATGGTTGTATGGGCAAAAGCTGAAGATGGATCCGGTTCAAATAATTATATCCGTGAGTTTACCCGAACAACTGATGGAGGGATTACTTGGACTCCAGGTGAAATATCGTTTACAAACTCTTCAAGTTATGGTGTTTCCAATATTTTCCCGATGAATGATACCGTATGCTATGCATGCATGTTCCCCATTACGGATAGCTATGGAGGATACATTGTCAAAACGGAAGATGGTGGCAATACTTGGGTAATTCAATCCTCTGCAACCTTTGCCACCGATCAAGGTTGGGCCGACATTGTCCACTTCTTTAACGAAAATGATGGTGTGGCAATGGGCGATCCTAATAGCCATGGGTTTGTAATATATACTACCTCTAATGGTGGAAATAACTGGACGTTGGTGCCCTATTCCAACATTCCTGCTAATCTTAGCGGCGAAACTGGTGTGACAAACTTGTACGATGCCGTTGGAAATACGCTTTGGTTTACAACATCCAAAGGAAGAATTTACAAGACCACCGATAAGGGTGCCTCTTGGACCGTTGCAAATACTGGATTGTCGAGCACTTGTACTCCAACTTTTAAGGATGCAAATATTGGAATCGTTGCCCTAAATGCATCACCATATACCTTGAAAAAAACTACCGATGGTGGGGCAACATGGACAACACTTACTCCTACTGGGACATTCCTTGTAACACCAAATCTATCCTATGTAAAGGGAACACAGTCTATGTGGGTTGATGTAAGTGCGACTCAAGGCTCTACAGGCTCTGCCTATAGTATAGACGATTGTGCTTCTTTCAAAAATATCGATATGGGTGCTGCTCAGTATACCGCTGTTGCATTTCTTGATTCCCTAACCGGCTGGGCTGGCGGATATAACATAGATTCTACTAATGGAGGTATTTACAAGTGGAATCCTACCTATAATTTAACAACTGGGGTTAATCCTATTCCTTCGGTAAACCAGAATATTAAGATGTATCCAAACCCCTCAAGCGATTTGGTTACGGTGGAGTTTTCTGCCCCATTGGAGGCATCTGCTACCGTTACTGTTTATAACCTGCTTGGCGAAAAGGTTCGAATATTAAATGCTGCATCGGGCGATAATTCTGCGCGCGTGAGCGTTTCTGGCTTGAGTTCAGGTATGTATATTCTTACCGTGCAAAGCGGTGGAAGGTTAATCACCACAGAACGACTGTCGGTTGTTCATTAGGGCATAACGCCAGTTTTTATCAAAAGAAAAAAGGGGCTTAAGTCCCTTTTTCTCTTTTGATAAATATAGTAGTGAGAGTATTATTCTCCAATTATTTTTACCAGAACTCGCTTCTTTCGTTTTCCGTCGAACTCCCCATAGAAGATTTGCTCCCAAGGTCCGAAATCAAGGCGACCATCGGTAATGGCCACCACGACTTCTCTTCCCATGATCGTTCTTTTTAGGTGGGCATCGGCGTTGTCTTCAAAACCGTTATGCTTGTATTGGGCATATGGTTTTTCCGGGGCTAACTTTTCGAGCCAAGCTTCATAATCATGGTGGAGGCCACTTTCGTCGTCGTTGATAAACACGCTGGCGGTTATGTGCATGGCGTTACACAGTAGAAAGCCCTCTTGTATTCCACTCTCCTCTAAACACTGTTGAATATCGGGAGTAATATTGATCAGCTCTCTGCGAGTTTTTGTTTCAAACCACAGCTCTTTTCTATAGCTTTTCATAGTGTAATTGGGGTTACGTTATAGCTTCAGCTCCTGTATAATGGAAGCGACTTTATCGTCCAACTTGTGCCAGTTGGCTTCAAATTCACTCTCATTGGAAATTGTGGATTTTACACCAAAATAGAGCTTTATTTTTGGCTCGGTTCCCGATGGTCTTATGGAAACCTTGGTACCATCCTGCATAATTATTTGGAGAACGTCCGATTTTGGAAGCGAAATGGCATATCGAAGGTGGGAAATCATGTCGTAGGAGGATTGCTTCTCGTAGTCGTGGATAATCATCACCTGACTTCCCAAGATGGTTTCTGGTGGCGATTGCCGAAATTTTTCCATCATTCGTATAATCTCCTCCTTGCCCTCTTTCCCCTTTTTGGTTATGGAAACCAACTTTTCACGATAAAGACCAAATTCCGTGTAAATTTTTAACAACAGCTTGTAAAGGGTTAATCCTTCACTCTTTGCCCATGCCGCAGCTTCGCAAATCATGGCACAGGATATTACAGCGTCCTTGTCCCGAACAAGGTCGCCAACTAGGTAACCGTAGCTCTCCTCGCCACCCACAATGAACTGTTTTTTGCCCTCGTTGCGACGAATTGCATCGGCAATGTATTTGAAACCAGTAAGAACCTCAAGGCATTCAACGCCAAACTTTTCGGCAATTGAAGAGAGCAAGTCGGAGGTAACAATGGTTTTAACGGTAAATTCTTCTCCTACGAGCTTGCCTTTTGCCTTCAGCTGAGAAAGTATGTAGTAAAAAAGAATTGACCCAGTTTGGTTACCATTTAAAAGGATCATCTTTCCGTCATTATCTCTAACGGCAATGCCAACTCTATCTCCATCGGGGTCGGTGCCCAAAACAATGTCGGCGCCAACTTCCTCTGCTCGTTTGAGCGCCAAGCTGAGTGCAGCAGCTTCCTCTGGATTTGGTGAGGCTACTGTTGGAAAGTTCCCATCGAAAAAGTCCTGCTCGCTCACCCTAAACACATTGGTAAAACCGAAGGATTTTAGTGCATGAGGCACCAAGTCTTTCCCCGTACCGTGAATGGGAGTGTAAACAATTTTAATATCACCATGCTTCTTTATAACCTCAGGAGATATGGAGAGTTCCTTGATGGCATTGATATAAATGTTGTCGAACTTCTCGTCAAGTGAACTAATTTTTTTGGGATTTGCCTTCCAGTTTATTTGATCGATGGAGGTTATTTTGGCAACCTCGGCAATAATGTTGTCGTCGTGAGGTGCAATAATCTGCCCTCCATCTTCCCAGTAAACCTTATAGCCATTGTATTCCTTTGGATTATGTGAAGCAGTTACAACAACTCCACTTTGGCAGCCAAGTTTTCTGATTGCATAGCTGAGTTCAGGGGTAGGGCGTGGGCCTGCAAAGAGGTACACACTAAAACCATTTGCGGAGAAAATATTGGCAGTTGTTTCTGCAAAGAGGCGGCTGTTGTTTCTTGGGTCATGCGCAATGGCAACCTTTATTTCCTTGAGGTGCGAAAATTGTTTCTTTATATAATTGGCTAAGCCTTGTGTGGCCATGCCAAGGGTGTAAATGTTCATTCGGTTGGTGCCAACGCCCATGATTCCTCGAAGCCCTCCGGTGCCAAACTCCAGCTGAGTATAGAACGCTTCAATCAGCTCTGCTTGATCATGCTCCAGCAAATGCTGAACTTTATCACGCGTTTCTTGGTCGAACGATTTGTTTAGCCAGCCTTGGGCTTTTTCCGTTACCAATTGAAGTAGTTGGGTATCCATAGCTTGCAGTTTTATTGTGACAGCAATTTAACGCATTTTTTTAAGCTCTCCTTCCAATGTGGTATTTCAATCTGAAAGGTATCCTTGATTTTTCTTTTGTTTAGAACGCTGTATGCAGGGCGAGGAGCTGGTACAGGATATTCCTTTGTCTCGATTGGGCTAACCTTGCATGGGGAGTTCGTGAGTGCCATTATTTCAATGGCAAAATCGTACCAGCTGCATACACCTTCGTTGGAGTAATGGTAAATTCCCGAGAAGCGTTTGAAGTCGTGAGTTGATTTTTTTGCTATAGTTATCAAAACTTCAGCGAGGTTATAGGCCCAAGTTGGGGTGCCCACTTGGTCGAAAACAACACCAATGGATTCCTTTTCTTTTCCGAGACGCATCATGGTTTTCACAAAATTATTTCCATGGCTCGAGTATAGCCACGATGTTCTAACCACAATTCCACCAGCATTTAGAACCGCACGTTCGCCATCGAGTTTGCTCTTTCCATACACCGAGGTGGGGTTAACATCACTCTCCTCGTTGTATGGGAGATGAGCAGTTCCGTCGAAAACGTAGTCAGTAGAGATATGAATGAGCCCAATATCCGACTTCAGGCATGCCTTGGACAAAATGGTTGGGGCAACAAAATTAACCAGCTCTGCTGAGCGTATATCCGTTTCGGCTTTATCCACTGCGGTGTAGGCAGCACAGTTAATGATAATATCTGGTTTTGACTCGGCTAAGAAGCTAGCAACTGCAACATCACTAGTAATATCGAGCTCTTGAATATCAGTAAAAACATAGCTGCTGCTATTATCGTGTTGAGCAATTAGCTGTAGCTCACTACCTAGCTGTCCATTACTTCCGGTGACAAGAATTTTCATTTGATTGTATTGTTTTGATTATTTTGCTTAGGCGCAAAAAAAGATGATTTAAGGAAATAGGAAATTCATTTCTGCGTGAGCAAACGAAGGATGAACCTTGTCTTTTGCCGAGATAATTTCTTTCTCGGCTGAGATACGCCAATCTATATTAAGATCTGGATCATTAAAGATGATTCCTCGTTCAGCCTCGGGTTTGTAAAGGTTATCGCATTTATACAAAACTGTTGCCGTCTCGGAGAGCACCGAAAATCCATGCGCAAACCCATGAGGAATAAGTAGTTGTTTCTTGTTGGTTTCCGACAATTCAACGGCGTAGTGCTGCCCAAAAGTTGGACTTCCCCTACGAATATCAAGTGCAACATCGAGTATACTCCCAGAGAGCACTCTCACCAACTTTGATTGGGCAAAAGGAGCTAGCTGAAAGTGCAATCCTCTGATTACGCCATAGCTCGATTTTGATTGGTTATCCTGGACCCAGCTCGTGTTGATTCCCACCGCCTCAAATTGTGCTAAGTTGAAAGATTCAAAGAAATAACCTCTTGAATCCTCAAAAACACGAGGGGTGATAACCATTAAGCCGGAAAAGTTCGTTGCAGCGATATCCATTAGTTCAATTTTATTCGTTTGCTAGTGCCATAAGGTATTGTCCATACTGATTCTTTGCCATTGGCTCCGCTAATTTCAAAAGTTGTGCCTTATCAATGAATCCGTTCTTAAATGCGATTTCCTCGATACACGCAATTTTAAGTCCTTGTCGCGACTCGATAGTTTGAACAAAGTTTGAGGCTTGTAGTAAGCTCTCATGGGTTCCTGTATCAAGCCATGCCATACCTCTACCCAGCAACTTTACACCGAGTTTTCCTTCGTTAAGGTATAGCCTATTAAGATCGGTTATCTCCAACTCCCCTCGCTTCGATGGTTTGAGACTTTTAGCCTTAGCAACCACATCGTTTCCATAGAAGTAAAGGCCAGTAACTGCATAGTTCGATTTTGGCTTGTCCGGTTTCTCCTCAAGGCTAATTACCTTGCCATCTTTGTTGAACTCGGCAACTCCATAACGCTGAGGGTCGTTTACCCAATATCCAAAAACGGTGGCGCCGTCTTTTTGATTTGCACTTTCTCGCAGTATACCACTAAAGCCTTGTCCGTAAAAGATATTGTCACCTAATACGAGGCAGGCCGAGTCGTTTCCAATGAACTCTTCACCAAGAATAAATGCCTGTGCAAGTCCGTCGGGAGATGGTTGAACTACATATTGAATGTTGAGCCCAAGCTGTTTTCCATCACCAAATAGCCTTTGATATAAAGGAATATCGGAAGGAGTGGAGATGATTAATATATCCCTGAGTCCGGCCAGCATCAGTACCGAAAGGGGATAGTAAATCATTGGCTTATCGTAGACGGGAAGAATTTGTTTTGAAATGGCTTGGGTTATGGGGTATAACCTTGTGCCCGCTCCACCAGCCAGTATTATTCCTTTCATGGCTATTTATTTAGCAATGTTTTAAAGAAGAAAATAGTTTTTTCAAGGCCATCGTGAAGATTAACCGAGGGTTCCCAGCCATTGAGCTCTTTTCGGGCAAGTGAAATTTCTGGTTTCCTCTGCGTTGGGTCATCCTGTGGCAGTGGTTTAAAGGACAATTTTGATTTCGATTTTGTCAACTTTATTACCTGTTCAGCCAGCTCAAGCATTGAAAATTCTACGGGATTACCAATATTTACTGGGCCAATGAATTCATCACGTGTATTCATCATACGAATCATTCCCTCAACAAGGTCGTCCACATACTGAAAACTTCTGGTTTGGTTTCCGTTTCCGTAAACCGTAATATCCTCACCATTTAGTGCCTGGACAATAAAATTGGAAACCACTCTACCGTCATTTGGATTCATTCTGGGACCATAGGTATTGAAAATCCGAATGATCTTTATTTTAACGCTATTTTGGTAGTAGTAGTTCATAAAGAGGGTTTCAGCACATCGCTTTCCCTCATCGTAACAGGAGCGGGGACCAATTGGGTTTACGTTTCCCCAGTAGGTTTCCGGTTGAGGATGGACGGTTGGGTCACCATAAACTTCGCTGGTTGAGGCTTGCAGAATTTTTGCTTTAAGCCGCTTTGCTAAACCTAGCATATTAATAGCACCTTGCACCGATGTCTTTACCGTTTTAATAGGATTGTACTGGTAATGAATTGGTGAGGCGGGGCAGGCAAGGTTGTATATTTCATCAACCTCAGCAAAGTAGGGTGCAGTTACGTCATGCCTAACAAGTTCAAAGTAAGGATTGTCCAGCAGGTGAACAATATTCTGCTTCGATCCGGTAAAGAAGTTGTCGAGGCAGATTACCTCGTTGCTCTCATTCAGCAGTCGCTCGCAAAGATGTGACCCAATAAAACCAGCACCACCCGTAACTAATATTCTTTTCATCCTCTTTAACTTAGTAGTTAGAGCACAAACCAGTTCATTCAAATCGTGGGAATGTGCTTTAATGTAATATTCTTTATTCGAGCGGTCTTTTTCCTATGCTATAGTATTTAAAACCGTGTTCCAGCATCTCCTGTGGATCGTATATATTCCTTCCGTCTACCACTACCTTGCTCCGCATTAACTTGTTTAGCATGGAGAAGTTTAGAATTCTAAACTCTGACCATTCGGTTACAAGGATTAGTGCATCGGCATCAGTGGTTGCATCGTAGGCTTCCTTGGCGTATTCAACAATATTTCCAATTCGGCGCATCGATTCATCCATTGCAACTGGGTCGTATACTCGCACAGTTGCCCCTGCATCAACCAAATTTTTAATGATGACCAAGGAGGGAGCTTCGCGCATGTCGTCGGTGTTGGGCTTAAACGATAAACCCCAAATAGCAATTCTTTTGCCCTTGAGGTTTCCATTGAAATGCTTACTTAGCTTCTTGAATAGCACCTCTTTTTGACGATCGTTAACGTCTTCCACTGCCTTTAAAATTTCAAGGGAGTGTCCGTTTTCATCGGATGTTCTGATGAGCGCTTTTACATCTTTTGGAAAGCAGCTTCCACCATATCCTGCCCCTGGATAAATAAACTTATTTCCAATTCGCGAGTCGGAGCCAATTCCTTTTCGAACCCAATTTACATCGGCACCAACCAGTTCACAAAGCGAAGCAATATCGTTCATAAAGCTGATTTTAGTAGCCAGCATTGCGTTGGCGGCATACTTGGTTAGCTCCGATGAGGCAATATCCATAAATAGGATTGGATGGCCATTGAGCACAAATGGCTTATAGAGCTTTTCCATGATGGCCTTGGCCTGTTCTGATTCTACTCCACAAACAATTCTATCGGGCTTTAAAAAGTCTTCAATGGCATTACCTTCTTTCAAAAATTCTGGGTTTGAGGCAACATCAAAGGTTATGGATACCTTGCGTTTGGAGAGTTCATCCTGAACGGCCTTCTTTACCTTGTGGCTGGTACCTACAGGAACGGTGCTCTTTGTAACAACCACGGTATATTGGTTTATGCAGGCTCCAACCTCTTGTGCCACGCCAGTAACATACTTTAAGTCAGCACTTCCGTCTTCGTCGGGTGGTGTACCCACTGCAATAAAAACAACCTCTGCATCAACAAGGCTTTCCTTTAGGCTAGTAGTAAAAAATAGGCGACCTTTGTCAACATTCCGTTTTACCATATCATCTAGCCCCGGCTCGTATATGGGGATTATTCCATTTTTTAATTCATCAATCTTTTTCTTGTCAATATCGACACAGGTAACGGTTACTCCTGTTTCGGCAAAACATGTGCCTGTAACCAATCCAACATATCCACTGCCAACGACTGAAATTTTCATAAACTGTTGATTTAAGGTTGTCTAAGATATTGATCTCAACTTTTGTAAATGTTGTAAATTTACTTTTTATAATGAAACTATCGAAAAAATGGTTGCTGCATTTTTTCGTTTTTGTTGCCTTTGCGAGAGGATAATGGCATAACAAACAAAAAATCAACACCCCCAAAGTGATTTTTTTGTCGTTTTATTTTTTCGGGTGTCCAAGTTTGATTAATTTTGCCGTCTGAGAGTTTCTACAAATAATGTCCAACTACAAACTGATTTACATTAATTAATGACAAACGAAAACGAAATCCTTCCAGAGGATGAAATTGCGGCAGTAGCTGCACCAGTAATGCAACCCAACCTCGAAAACTTCGATTGGGAAGCCTATGAAAAAGATGAGATCTATTCTAAGAATGATCGTGAAACCTATTTAGAGAAGTACAACGAAACCCTATCTTCGGTTGCTGAAAACGAGGTTGTTGATGGTACTGTAATCGCCATGAACAAGCGTGAAGTTGTTATCAACATTGGCTACAAATCGGAAGGTGTTGTGGGATTAAGCGAATTCCGGTACGATCCAGAGCTTAAGATTGGCGACAAGGTTGAGGTTTACGTTGAGAGCCAGGAAGACAAGAAGGGTCAGCTGGTCCTATCACACAAAAAAGCTCGTGCTCTACGTTCTTGGGATCGCGTTAACGCTGCTCTCGAGAAAGATGAAGTTATTAAGGGTTACATCAAGTGCCGCACAAAGGGTGGTATGATCGTGGATGTATTCGGTATTGAGGCCTTCCTCCCCGGATCACAAATCGACGTTAAGCCAATCCGTGACTACGATGTATTTGTTGGAAAAACCATGGAGTTCAAGGTTGTTAAAATCAACCAAGAGTTCAAAAATGTGGTTGTTTCTCACAAGGCACTTATTGAGGCTGAGCTCGAGCAGCAGAAGAAAGACATTATTGCTAAGCTTGAAAAGGGTCAGGTTCTTGAAGGAACCGTTAAGAATATCACCTCCTATGGTGTATTTATCGACCTCGGTGGCGTAGATGGTTTAATCCACATTACCGACCTTTCATGGGGCCGCGTAAATCACCCAGAAGAAATTGTTCAGCTTGACCAAAAGCTCAATGTTGTTATTCTTGACTTTGATGATGCCAAGAAGCGTATTGCATTGGGATTAAAGCAACTTACTCCTCATCCGTGGGATTCTCTTGATGAGAACCTGAAGATTGGTGATAAAGTTACTGGCAAGGTAGTGGTTATGGCTGATTACGGTGCATTTGTTGAGATTGCCACCGGAGTTGAAGGACTTATCCACGTTTCAGAAATGTCATGGAGTCAGCACCTACGCAGCGCTCAGGAGTTCCTAAAGGTTGGTGATTCCGTTGAAGCAGTTATTCTCACCCTTGACCGTCAGGACAGGAAAATGTCACTTGGCATTAAGCAGCTTAAGGCTGATCCATGGGAGAATATTGAAACCAAATACCCTGTTGGTTCACGTCATAACGCAAAGGTTCGCAATTTCACCAATTTTGGTGTATTTGTTGAGATTGAAGAGGGTGTTGATGGGCTTATCCACATTTCAGATCTATCCTGGACCAAGAAGATTAAGCATCCTTCTGAATTTACCCAGATTAGTGCAGATATCGAAGTGGTTGTTCTTGAAATCGACAAGGAAAACCGTCGCCTTAGCTTAGGTCACAAGCAACTTGAGGAAAACCCATGGGATGTTTTTGAAACCATTTTCACGGTTGATTCCGTCCATGAAGGTACCATCATTGAGCTTATGGACAAGGGTGCAGTAGTAGCCCTCCAATATGGTGTTGAAGGATTTGTAACGCCAAAGCACCTTGTAAAGGAAGATGGAACTACTGCCAAAGTTGAGGAGAAACTTCAGTTTAAGGTAATTGAATTTAATAAAGCTTCTAAGAGAATAATTCTTTCACATAGTCGTATCTTTGAGGATGCAAAGAAGACCGACGACAAGGTTGAGAAGAAGGTAAAGACCCAAGCAACTCAAACTACCCAAAAGGCAGTTAAAAAGTTGAAGTCTAACCTTGAAAAGACTACCTTAGGCGATATTTCTGAGTTGGCAGCTTTGAAGGAAGAACTTGAAAACAAGGAAATAAAGGAAAACAAAAAACTCAAGGAAAGTAAAGAGTTGAAGGAAAGCAAGCTCAAGGAAAGCGAAGAACTCAACGAAAGCAAAGAGAATTCAAACGAGTAAGCACTTTCGGGTAACAAGTATAACAAACTTCTACTATTATGGATTTTAAAATCGATAAGCTGGATAACTACACTATCGTTGAAGTGCTTGAAGAGAAGTTGGATACCAACGTAGCGCCCAGCCTTAAATCGGAACTTGTTCTTATTTCCGGAAATGGAGAAAAAAACATTGTTCTGGATTTGAGAAACTGTCGCTATTGCGATTCCTCTGGCTTAAGCTCTATACTTGTTGCCAATCGTTTGTGTAAAAATGCCAACGGAACTTTTGTGCTTACTGGTTTAACCGATGCCGTGGAGCGATTGATTACCATTTCGCAACTCGATACGGTTTTAAACATAGCCTTTTCGAGAGAAGAAGTGACTGAGATTATTAACAAGGCTGAGAACGAGAAGAAGTAGTGCAGTTTACATTAACCATACTCGGTACCAGCTCAGCACTTCCAACCTCATCAAAATTTCCAACCGCTCATGTGCTTAATATACATGAGCGGTTTTTTTTGATTGATTGTGGTGAAGGCACCCAAATACAGCTAAGGCGTTTGGGTATTAACCTTTCACGTATTAACCATATATTTATTTCTCACCTTCACGGTGATCATGTTTTTGGTCTCTTTGGTTTAATTTCTACGTTGAGTTTACTTGGACGCAAGGAGGATCTTCATATATATTCGTTTTACCTACTCGATAATATTCTGAAAGATCACCTCAAATACTTTGAGCCAAACTTGCCCTTCAATGTTGTTGTTCATTCGGTGGACACCCGGTTGTTTCAGCAGGTGTACTCCGATAAAAATCTTGAGGTGTTTACCATTCCACTTGAGCATCGAGTTCCGGCATGCGGTTTTCTATTTAAAGAGAAGGAGCCAGGGCTCAATATCCACAAGGAGTTGATTGGGTATTATAAAATTCCTCTATCTCAAATTCACAGGATAAAGGATGGTGAAAATTTTACTTGTGAAGATGGAAGCGTTGTAGAAAATAGGATTTTGACCTATCGACCCTACGTTCCGCGTTCATATGCATTCTGCTCCGATACTTCCTTCTCACCTGCAATTGCCAAATACGTGAAAGGCGTTGACTTGCTATACCATGAGGCAACTTTCGGAAATGAATTGGTCGAAATGGCAAAAAAAACTGGCCATTCAACGGCCGCTCAGGCGGCAGAAATTGCAAGACTAGCTGAAGTAAAAAAACTTTTAATTGGACATTTTTCATCAAGGTATAAGAATACAGATGCACTATTACAGCAGGCTCAGCAGGTTTTTCCCCATACTATTGCAGTTAGGGAAGGTGATGAGTTTTCAATTCCTCTGCGAAGGGAGTAGTGTTGGGGACTAGCCCCTAATTCGCTGAATTTGATTATTTTTACAAAATATTTTGCCTTATCATGCAGGAGAAAATACTCATTCTTGATTTTGGATCTCAATACACACAGCTAATTGCCCGTCGTGTAAGAGAACTTAACGTGTATTGTGAAATTGTACCCTTTACCCATACATATGTCCCCGATTCAAATGTAAAGGGAATAATTCTATCTGGTAGCCCTTTCTCGGTAAGAGATGCTTACGCTCCAAAGCCGGATTTAGCTTCCTACAACAGCTCGAATCTACCAATTCTTGGTGTATGCTATGGCGCGCAGCTAATGGCTCAAGTCAATGGCGGTGAAGTTTTGCCATCTATTTCTCGGGAGTATGGTCGGGCCATGTTATCGGTCCATGAAACTACTTCCGCATTATTTAGTGGTGTCAATCAGAATTCGCAGGTTTGGATGTCGCATGGTGATACCATCGCAAGACTTCCGAAAAACTTCAAGATACTCGCTGGAACAGAGGATGTTAAAGTTGGCGCCTATGTTGTTGAAGGTACGCAAACGTATGGAATTCAGTTTCATCCAGAAGTTTACCACACTGTTGAAGGGGCTACAATACTTCGAAACTTTGTGGTTGAAATTTGTGGCTGCAGCCAAAATTGGACGCCCGATTCTTTTATTGAGACCACCGTTAAAGAGCTTCAGAAAAGAGTTGGGGACGAGAAGGTAGTGCTGGGACTATCTGGCGGAGTGGATAGCTCAGTGGCTGCTGTGCTGCTTCATAAGGCAATCGGTAAAAACTTAACCTGTATTTTTGTTGATAATGGGCTGCTTCGCAAAAACGAATTTGCTGATGTTCTACAAAGCTACCATGGCATGGGGCTGAACGTGATTGGTGTTGATGCAAAGCAGCAGTTCTATACCGCGTTGCGCGGGCTTGATGATCCAGAGGCAAAACGGAAAGCCATTGGAAAAACATTCATTGAGATTTTTGATCAGGAGGCCCACAAGATACAGAATGTGAATTGGCTTGCTCAGGGAACAATTTACCCAGATGTCATTGAATCAGTTTCGGTAAACGGACCCTCGGTAACCATAAAATCGCACCATAATGTTGGTGGATTACCTGCCGCCATGAAAATGAAGGTGGTGGAACCACTTCGACTTCTGTTTAAGGATGAGGTTCGACGAGTGGGGAAGGCATTGGGTATTGGTGATCATCTTTTAAGCCGCCACCCATTTCCAGGCCCCGGACTCGGAATCCGTATTTTGGGCGATATTACCGAAGAAAAGGTGCTGCTACTGCAGGAGGCCGACCATATATTCATTCAGTCGCTGCATCGCGAGGGGCTGTACGATAAGATTTGGCAGGCTGGTGTAATCTTGCTGCCCATTAAGTCGGTTGGGGTTATGGGTGATGAGCGAACCTACGAGAATGTTATTGCTCTTCGAGCGGTGGTTTCTACCGATGGTATGACAGCCGACTGGTATCATCTGCCATACGATTTTCTCTCAAAGGTGTCAAATGATATTATTAACAAGGTGAAAGGTATTAATAGGGTAGTTTACGATATCAGTTCAAAACCACCAGCCACCATTGAGTGGGAATAAAGCTGGAGAGCAAGGTTGGTCGTGCGCTATCGGTTGTTAAATTATGTTTATTCTATACAACCAATTGGAAAAGACCGTAACTTGTGAAATTAGTAACTATTTAAGTTTTAACAACATTACATATGAATAGCTCTTTCAAAAAAGGTACACTACTTCTTTGGATTTTTCTATTTTTCTCCAGCCTTGCTTCTGCACAAGGAGTAGATGATCAGGTATTTAAATTTAGCAGGTTTCTTCGGATGCTTTCGGGCATGTACATTGAACCGGTTAACGATTCGAAGTTGGTAGAAAATGCCATTGTTGACATACTTGGACAGCTTGATCCCCATAGCGCATACATCTCTAAGGATGACGTTGCGGCAATGAATGAGCCACTTGAGGGAAATTTTGACGGTATAGGTATAGAGTTTAATATTTTCCAAGACACCTTAATTGTAGTGAATCCTGTTCCGGGAGGTCCTTCTGAGAAGGTTGGACTGGTTGCTGGCGATCGGATTATTTCCGTTGATGGTAAAAATATTGCAGGAATAGGGCTTAAGAATAGCGATGTTTTCAAGCTCCTGCGTGGACCTAAGGGCACTAAAGTTCAGCTGGTAGTGGCTCGAAAAGGCAGTAAGGATAGGCTCGATTTTTTAATTACCCGCGATAAAATTCCCATCTACAGCATTGATGCAGCCTATATGGCCGCACCGAAGGTTGCTTATATCAAAATAAGCCGATTTGCACTCTCAACTGTACATGAGTTTTTGGATGCTTGGAAAAAGCTTAAACCCTACAACCCACAGGCACTAATTTTAGACTTGCGTGGTAATGGTGGTGGTTATTTAAACACCGCTATTGGCTTGAGCGACCAGTTTCTGCCTGCCGGAAAACTAATTCTCTACACGGAGGGTGCTAATTCTCCTCGCTTCGATTATACCAGTACCAGCCAGGGCTGTTTTGAAAAAGGAGCACTTGTGGTATTAATAGACGAAGGATCTGCTTCGGCAAGCGAGATTACATCTGGAGCAATTCAGGACTGGGATAGAGGCATTATTATTGGACGACGTTCCTTTGGAAAGGGGTTAGTGCAAACTCAGCTTCCCTTGCCCGATGGATCAATGGTGCGACTCACCGTTGCTAGGTACCATACTCCAACAGGACGAGTAATACAGCGTCCCTATAAGGATGGAAATATCGAAAAATACTATCAAGATTTTTACAAGCGATATACCGACGGAGAGATGAATACCCCCGACAGTATACACTTCCCCGATTCACTTAAATATTATACGCTGGAGAAAAAACGTCCGGTATATGGCGGAGGG
This sequence comes from Williamwhitmania sp., assembly GCA_035529935.1. Lineage (NCBI taxonomy): Bacteria > Pseudomonadati > Bacteroidota > Bacteroidia > Bacteroidales > Williamwhitmaniaceae > Williamwhitmania > Williamwhitmania sp. Next base: position 19,927 of record DATKVT010000187.1, read on the forward strand.
GGCATAATGCCCGATATCTTCGTTCCGGTTGATACCACTTTCTATTCCGACTTTTATGGTAAGTTGGTTCGAAAAGGGCTTTTTTACCAGTTTGTTATTTCATATATGGATCAAAACCGCAAAGCGTTGGCTGAGAAGTATCCTACGTTTGCGAGCTTTAAGAAAGGCTTCTCCGTTGATGGAGAGGTTATGTCCGGATTGCTGAAAATGGCCAAGGACAATGAAGTCACATGGAATGATGAGGACCTGGCAAAGTCCGGAAATGTGATTAAGCTCATTGTTAAGGGGCTAATTGCGCAGCAACTATTTACCACTTCCGAGTATTTTGAGATAGTAAATGAGGGAAACGATCCCACCTATGCCAAAGCCTTGGACGTAATTGCTAACTGGAAGAACTATAAAAACCTTGTTGGCAAAGACTACTGAGAATTTTAATAAGACAAACAGAAATTAGTTTTTAATGGAGAATTACAACGAATTTACTTCGCTGGGCTTGTCAGAAAAGACCAATGCGGTAATCAGAAAAAAAGGATTTGAAAAGCCTACGCCTATTCAAGCGTTAGCCATTCCGGTATTATTAAATTCGGAATCAGACGTTATAGGTATAGCGCAAACTGGAACGGGAAAAACTGCTGCATATGGCCTGCCAATTGTTGATAAAATTGAGGAGGGAGCAGGCTATGTTCAGGCAATTATTTTAGTTCCTACTCGTGAACTTGCACTCCAGGTTACTGAGGAGATGAACTCTTTTAAGGGAAGTCATAGATTGCAGATAATTTCAGTGTATGGAGGTCAATCCATTAGTGAGCAGCTGCGTCGTCTCAAGCAAGGTGTTGATATTGTTGTTGGGACACCAGGAAGAATTCTTGACCACCTTTCGAGAGGTAGTCTGAATCTGGACAAGGTTAGCTGGGTTGTGCTCGACGAGGCAGATGAAATGCTCAATATGGGATTTGTTGAAGATATTGAGTCTATCCTATCTCATGCACCAGAAGAGCGTCGCACTCTGCTCTTCTCTGCTACCATGCCCGACAGAATTGCTCGACTCTCTAAAAAGTATATGAAGAGTCCGAAGCGCCTTGAGATTGAGCGGCAGCAAATGACAACCGACCTTACTGACCAGATCTATTTTGAGGTACATGAATCAAACAGGTTTGATGCGCTTACCCGCATTATTGATATTGAACCGGAATTTTATGGCTTGGTATTTTGTCGAACCCGTGTTGCTGTTGACGAGCTGGTAATGAGGTTGCTTGAGCATGGATACGCTGCCGACGGATTGCACGGTGAGGTGTCTCAAGCTATGCGTGAAAAAATACTTAAGAAGTTTAAGGTTCACCAAATTAATATTTTAGTGGCTACCGATGTGGCCGCTAGGGGTATCGATATTGTTGACCTTTCTCACGTTATCAACTACTCCCTACCACAGGATTCCGAAAGCTATGTGCATCGTATTGGTCGTACAGGCCGAGCTGGTAAGGAGGGCACAGCAATTACCTTTATCTCTGCCAATGAATATCGCAGCTTTGTTACGCTTCAGAAGATAACTAAAAACACCATTCGCAAGGAGAAACTACCTCACGGTCGTGACGTGGTTGCGGTGAAAAAGGCACGTATATTAGGTGAACTTTCCGAGATAATTGAACTAGGCACCTTTGGCGATTACTTGGGAATGGCTGAAGATATGCTTTCTTCTACTAGCCCCGAAGTTACCTTGGCGGCACTGCTCAAGATGGCGTTTAAAAATGAGCTTTCTGAGGCAAATTATCCTGAATTCCGGACGTTTAATGTTGACCGGAGAGGTAAGGCTCGTGTTTTCATTGCTCTGGGTAAGCGCGATGGATACGATCCTGCCACCATGGTGAATATGATCAAGCAGAAAGTAAAACTCCCCGATTCCAACATTGATGAGGTTCAGATTATGGAGAACTTTTCTTTTGTAACTGTTCCCTTTAATGACGCTGAAACGCTACTTAATGCCTTGAATAAGGAGGGTAGAGGTGGTCGTCCCCTTGCTGAGCTAGCTAGCGAATCCAAGGGTGGTGGTGGAGGAAGAGATCGAGATCGTGGTCGCGAGGGCGGCGGTCGAGATAGAGGTAGAGACGGTAGTAGAAGTAGAGAAGGAAGCAGAGGAAGAGACGGGGGTCGAGAAAGAGGAAGTTCCTCACGACCACCTAGAAGATCTCGTGATCGATAGAATTCTCAATGAAGCCCCGAGCATTAATAAATGATCGGGGCTTTTAATCAAAAATATGCGATTGTTGTTTTATTCTTTGGTCAAATATTTTAAACTGTTCTTTTTTTTCCTAAATTTGTTTAGGTTAGAAGTTGTGGATTAATTATTGAACTGGGCAATTGTGAGTAAGCCAACCTTATTTGACCTAGATAGGCACTTTTCTCAAATCCATAGTGAGGGAGAGGCTATCTTTGCATATAGGGGAGCTATCAGCACCGATTTTATTAACAATACACTTTTCCTAGTTGAGGCAAAGCTCGACGAGATTATTCAGAAGGGATCGGTGCGGAAAAAGGTATATAATGTGTTGGTTGAGAGTTTGCAGAATCTTTTTCACCATGTTGATTGCCCTCCTGGACTATTGAATGGGAAGAACGATAGCTACGGATTGTTCTTGCTTTCAAAAACCAGCGAGGGATTTAAAATCATCACGGGGAATTTTATTCGAAACGAAAGAATACCCCTTCTTCGCGAAAAATTGGAAAAGATAAACTCGCTTACAAGAGATGAATTAAAGGATTTTTATAAATTTGTCTTGAACAATCAGGAGTTTTCTGCAAAGGGCGGAGGAGGACTTGGATTAATTGATATTGCTAGGAAAACTGGAAGTAAGTTAATCTACATCTTTGAACCCTACGATGAGAACTACCATTTCTTTGACTTTTCTGTTGTAATTCCTGATGAAGAATAATAATAAATAAGATAGCCATGGAATTCATGAACATAGAGGGAACCCCAAAAACGCCATCTATCACTCTTAACCCCGAGAGTGGCATTATCGAAATTAAGGGAAGATCCATCCCAGAGAACTCCATCGAGTTTTACAAACCAATTGTAGATTGGCTAGAGGATTATGCTAAAGCACCGAAAGAGAAAACGGTGGTAAATATCCAGCTGGAATATTTCAATACAAGCTCGTCGAAGTGCATTCTTGATGTTTTCAAGAAGCTTGAAAATTTAAAAAAAGGTAAAAACGATATTGTGGTAAATTGGTACTACGAAGAGGATGATGAGGATATGCTAGAAGCTGGTGAAGACTATGAATCCATTATCAAGGTACCCTTTAAGATGATTGAAATTGTGGACTAATTAATATCTTTGCATTCGTGTTTGAAATAACATACGATAAAAAAAGAGGAGCATACGCTCCTCTTTTTTTATTTATTCGCCTCTCTTTTTGCGGTGCATTACCTCGGATATCTCTAACAGCTTTCTTAGCAATCTGAAATAGAGGATAAGATAAAGCATACCGGACATTATCCAAATCACCACCACGTTTATCCAGAACGTGCTGTAGAAATGGCCAAAAATGGGTTTTACGGGCGAGTAGAAGTGTGCTCTTATAAATGAGCCTTCTGGATATTCAAAGATGGGATCAACCTTCTGTATAAGATGGTTGTCATACTCTATTATCCTGTCTACCTCGTCACTATTTCTTACAAAGTCGTCGAGGCTTTCGTTAAAGTAATTTTGCTTAAGTCGTAGAAAGGAATCCCTACCATTCTCACCACTTTGCAGCTCCGAAATCATCTCATCTTTTTTGGCGCTGGCAGCATTATACAGGCGAACGTAATACTTCCTAACCCATTCTAGGTAATTTCTTAAATCGGTAATAACCTCAGGGTTGAGAATCCTTGAGTTCAGCTTACTAAGGAGTATGGCTGGCGGCGCAAGTTGCGGTGAAATTGCGGCATGGCGTTTCAGTTCGTTAGTGATGAGGGTTATGGCATTAAATATTTTCTCTTTATCCCCATTATTTAATTCGCGTTCAACTTGATCCAACTTGTTGCTCAACGATTTAATCCAGTAGTTTCTTCGATAGTCAGCTATGCTCATGGCCCTATCGAGTTGGTAGAACTGTTTTTCGTAGTTATTCTCCATAAACTGGTAAACCGCAAGTCCTTCGTATGCCCAGCGGGAGGTGATCATTTCCCCATAAAAGGGAATTTGATCGGGTGAGGAAATATTGGGGTTGAGCTTTTCAAACTTCACAATTACGCCGCTGAGGATAATTTGGGGGATAACCAGAAAGGGAATTAAGATATAGATGGTAACCACTGTTTTAAAGCTATCGGAAATGACAAGCCCCAGCATATTTGCCGAAAACCAAGCGCTAAATAATATTAACCAGTAGGCAAAATACATCCCCTTGATCTCCATAATTGTATTTCCAACAATCACGAATAAGAAGGCTTGAAGGGCTGATATCCCAATTAGTATGGCAACTTTTGACAAGAGGTAACTCGCTCTTGAAAGATTGAGGAACGACTCTCGCTTGAGAATTTTCTGATCTTTGATGATCTCTTCTGCGCTGACAGTAAGTCCCACAAAAATGGCTACTATTACCGACATAAAGATGTATACCGGTAGGTTGCTATTGTTCGAAAAGGTATAGCCAAATTGATTGCTTGCATCAACGTTATAGAACTTAATAATGTAGGAGAGAATAAAGGCCAACAGAGGAGGTTCCACTAGGTTTATCACCCAGTATTGCTTGTTTGCGAATTTGGATATCAGATCTCGGCTGATAAACACCCACAGTTGCTTAAGTTTGTTTGGAATTTTAAAGAGGTTTTCAGGAACGTCGGAGTATACCATGGCCGAAAGATTTTCCTTAGCGGAAAATTCGTGGTAGTAGTAGTTCCACTCCTTCGGGCTGGTTTTTCTAACTCGCGTAGAGTTTCCATATTCGTCAAGAACGTTGGCCTCAACGATGTTGAAAATTTGCTCGGGATTTACGTTGCCACATGCGGCACACTCGCTTTCATTCCAGTTCGCATGCTGAACTCTCGACTTGAAATAAATGATGGATTCAATCGGATCCCCATTGTATATCAGGTAGCCTCCGGTATCCAAGATGAGCAGCTTGTCGAACATCTTAAAAATATCGGACGATGGCTGGTGAATTACCACAAACACCAGCTTACCTTTTAGGGTTAATTCTTTCAGGAGGTCCATTATGTTTTCGGAGTCCCGAGAGGAGAGTCCTGAAGTGGGTTCATCGAGAAAGAGAATGGTAGGCTCTCTAATGAGCTCTAGGGCAATGTTAAGCCTTTTTCGCTGCCCCCCGCTGATTTTCTTGTTGAGTGGCGATCCCACCCGCATTTCCTTGATATCGTATAGCCCCAAATTAATCAGGGTTTGATCTACAGTAACAGCAATTTGCTCCTCCGAATAGTTGCTGAAGCATAGCTTCGCATTATAGTAAAGGTTTTGGTAGACTGTTAGGTCCTCCATGAGTAGATCATCCTGAGAAACAAACCCAATCAATCCCTTGGTTTGTTCCTTGTTGGTATGAATGCTTGTCCCATTAATTAGCACCTCTCCCGAGGTGGGGCGATCGCTACCGTTGAGCACGTTGAGGAGGGTTGATTTGCCCGCCCCTGAGGCTCCCATTATACCAACCAACTTTCCTGACTCTTCCCTAAAGCGCATGGCGTGAATGCCATACAGGCCCCCTCTAAACCTATATTCTAGGTCCTTCACCTCAAAAATAATGGGCTCCTTAATCTTGTCGAGCGTGAAGCGAGAGAGGATATCGCTATAGTATATCGGTTTAATCTTCGCGTTTCGGATGGAGGCACCTGCATTGAGCACAAAAATTCTGTTTGGAACAAGCAGATGTCCATTCAGATAAAGCTCATGCTCGCCAAAGTAGCGGATGAAAAACATATTTGCAGAAAAAATCCGCAATATTTTCACCTCACCGCGAAACCCCTCAGAGTAGATATGCTTTACCCCAATGGGAGTATTCTCATCAGAAGTATTATTTATGGTAAGAATTTCATTGCCCGAGTATATGGAGTTGGAGAAGGGTAGAACGTAGCTAAGTATCGTTTCAAACTCTTGGTTGGAAATATGAAAAGTTTCGGCAACGGTTGAAATAAATGCCATTTCTTGGCTTGATACATTGCCTGCCGCACTTCTGGCAAATTCAAGAAGTCGAACAAGAACAACTAACTTTTGCTGCTGGGTAAGCTGGTTGTTTATTTCCGTACATATTTTTAAAAGGCGCACGGAGCTACTGGAGGCTCTCTTAACTGATTTACTCTTTTCGCTTAGCTTTTCTTGGTATAGATTGTAGTAAGAGTCGAAGACCCTAAGGTAGGCGTCTACTAATTCCTGATTAATTTGAAGTTTAAGGAATGATTCAACGATGGATCGACGGTCGCCAACACTCCTGCCTTTCTCCTCCGGCCAAGCAATGATGGCAAAAAGCTGCATTAGGGCTTTGAGTATCGACTCGCTCATTTTTTAGGTCATAGTTTAGGTTGCTGAAATCCAATTAACAGCATAATATATCCCGGCTGGAACCTTTCAGAATTAACCTTTAGTCGAATAATACAGCTAACAGTCGACTTGAACTTAAAATTCCAGTAGGGCGAATAGTCATATTTCTCATTGGAGAAGAGGAGATTTTTCTCCGTATCGTAGACCGAAAAGCTAAGTTGCCCTTTTTTAACGTTAGTGCAGGCCACTATACGGTAGACGTTCTCTCCATAAAAGGTAGTTCTGAACTCCACTACTTCGTCTTGTTTTAGTGGTGCATAGTATTGCTGACCGTCAGAAATAAAATCAGGAGGAAAGTATAGCGAACAAATATTTTGAAGTTGCTCCAGCTGGGGGAAAGCCTTAATGGTGGCTCCCAGTAGAATCAGTGTGAAGACAAAAATCGTTTTCTTGACCATGGCAAACACAATTATTGAACAGCCTTGTTTCTTATGGCTGCAATCTTGTTGGTTATTACCTCTAAATGGTATCCGCTTAGCACCACTTGTGATTCACTGTTGATGGTGATGAGTTTATTGTCCACATCAATTTTAGGCGGTTTATAGTAGTAATTATAAATGATTCCGTCGAATTCGTAAGCTAAATCAACTAGGTCATCTACCAGTTTGGAGTATTCCGGTGATACATAGTAATGGGGGCTAAGAATATCGATAAGGTTATCGAGTGGATGTTTCTGCTCCCCTATTCGGTTGATAATGTCCCTGTTTTGAGTTTTCGAGGCTATTTGCGTAAGTATGTATAAACTCTCTATCCAGCCTCCAGCAAGGACAAGGGCGCCCACATCACTTCGGTCATCTTGTTTGAGGTAGAGGTCTGCATTTCGGTAGGTATAGCTCATCAGGTATTGAAGAGAATCTTTGATAGATATATTTTTCTCCACTTTAGCAAAAAAATTGGTATCGAAAGAGGAGGATATGCCCAACTCGTCACATAGTTTTTTAACTGACCCAAAGTAGGTTACACACTCCTGAGATCGATCGTATATGTTGTAGTAGCTTAAATCGGTTCCATAGATGCCTAGGTTAATGCCTCGCTTAAAGGATGAGTTATATCCTTGCACTTTGTTGGCTGGGTTGCTGAGCTCATCGTTAAATGGAATGTTATTCTTTTTAAGAATGGTACTTGCTTGATAGGGTGAGGGAACGGCAAAGAGGGTATTGTCGTATTTTAAAATGAGTGAGGAGGTATCCGCATCAGCATCTTTGCTCTTCTGCTGTTCTTTGGAACCGTTTCCACTGCATGACGCCAACAGTAAAGTAACTAACATCCCTTCAAGGATGCGTAGTGTTAGAGAAGTTTTTCGGACACAATTTACTAGCTCCATTAAACGAATAATTTTTGCACAATATATGGCAAGTAAACAATTAAAAAGCAATTATCAAAGGCTGGTTGGCTGTATTTCAAGGCATTTCTTACCCTATTTTGACCTCTTTTATTCAAATTGTTGTGATAAAAGTATAAAAAACTCACAATTGCTAGGATTGCCTTGCTACCAACAAAGTAAAATATTTTAGTTCTCTTGATCATTATGGAGCTGAATTTGGAACCAACTTATCTGGATTCAGATTGAATAGTAGTATTTTAAGGGCACAACTGAAGATTAATATGCTCGGCAATTTTGTTTTTATCCAATTAATTGTTTTTTTTCGAGAACCGCAGCAAACCTTTTTTTGTGAACCTTATCTTATGGTATGTATTTGCATAAATGATTTTTTCAGGTTAGCACTCTAGCCTAGATTTTATCTTTGCATACCATCCAATACTAGGGTGAAAAATTACGGGGTAATGATTTAATGAAAAGTAATACTCTGGCACAATTTCATAATATGGCTGTAATGGCGTGTTTGATGTGCCGGCTGTTCTATCGAGAATAACATTCGTATGCCTTAATAAAAACTTATCGTACCTAATGAAAAAGATTCTTCTATTATTAAGCTTATTTGCCTTTACTATTGGCGGATTTGCGCAGCAAAAGCTCTTATCGATAGATGAGGCTGTTGTTGGACAGTGGTTCCAGCTGGCACCAAATAACCTAGCCGCATTGCAGTGGAGAGGGCAGAGTGCTGAATTTACTTTTATGCGTAAGGATACCTTGTTTGTCCAAGGCGTAAAGGATGAAAATCCGCACATACTCTTTACTCTTCAGGATTTAAATGGATGGATGAAGGAAGATGGTCGACCAGAGTTGAAGCGACTTCCCGCTATTGGATGGCTTTCTGCCAATGACTTTTTGTTCACAGATGGTAGTGCATCTATCACATTTGATATAGCAACGCATAGGATCATTAACACTTTAAAGGTTGACGAAGACGCGGCAAACCTTGATTACAGGCCTGACCATAAAGCCGTTGCCTTTACCGTTAAAAACAACCTCTACATCTCCATTGAGGGAAAGGAGATTCAAACCGTGGCCAAGGACTCAAATATAAATATTATTTATGGTCAGGCAGTTCACCGCAACGAGTTTGGCATTGAGAAGGGAACATTTTGGTCACCAAATGGTAGCAAGTTGGCATTCTATCGGATGGATCAAACCATGGTGACCGATTATCCGCTGGTGGACATCACCACTCGAATTGCGACGGTAGTTCCTATAAAGTATCCCATGGCAGGTATGACGAGCCATCAGGTGAAGGTTGGTGTTTATGATCCAGCCACAAAGAGCACTGTATATCTCAAAACTGGGGAGCCGCTCGATCACTACTTGACAAACATTGCCTGGACACCCGACGAAAAGTATATTCTTATCGCGGAGGTTAACCGTGAACAGGATCACATGAAGATGAACCTCTATGATGCAACAACGGGCGATTTGGTGAGAACCCTTTTTGAAGAGACTAACCCTCGGTATGTTGAACCGCTGCATCCAGCTATATTTTTACCCAACGATCCACAAAAGTTTCTTTATCGCAGTCAGCGTGATGGTTATGACCACTTCTATCTCTATGATATTACCGGCAAGCTCTATGGTGAGGTAGGTAAGGGTCCGTGGGTAGTTCTCGATTTCCTAGGTTTTACGAAGGATGGGAAGAATATTCTCTATACCTCCACCCAAGACAGCCCTATTGAGGTGAATGTGTATAAGCAAAACTTGAAGACTCGAAAGGTTGAACGCTTAACCAAGTTGGATGGCACGCATAGGCCATTGGTAAACTTTGGCCAAGGGCTCATCCTCGACAGGTGTAGTAGCACTACTACTCCCAATAGGATAAGCATTATAGACCTTAACGGTCAGGAAAAAAAGTTGTTGCTGAATGCTCCAAATCCGCTGGCAGCATACAAAATGCCTGAAATGAAGATATTCAAGATAAAGGCTGCTGACGATTCTACCGATCTCTACTGTAGAATAATTAAGCCCATCGATTTTGACTCTACCAAGAAATATCCGGTGATAGTGTACGTGTATGGTGGCCCCCATTTACAGCTGGTGACCAACGAGTGGCTTGCCGGGGCAAGGCTTTGGGAATATTACATGGCCCAAAAGGGATATATTATGTTTACGGTTGATAACCGTGGTTCTTCGAACCGTGGCTTTGCTTTCGAAAGTGTAATCCATAGACATCTTGGGGTGAACGAGCTGGCGGATCAGATGCGGGGAGTCGATTATCTTTCAAAGTTGCCCTACGTGGATACATCTCGAATTGGTGTTCAAGGCTGGAGTTTTGGTGGATTTATGACTACAACCATGATGGTAAAGGAGAATAAAATCTTCAAAGTTGGAGTTGCCGGTGGACCAGTTATCGATTGGAAACTTTACGAGGTGATGTATGGCGAGCGATACATGGATACTCCTGAGGAAAATCCTGAAGGTTACAAGAACGCTGACTTGATCAATTTTGCAGGGGATCTTAAGGGTAAACTTTTGATTATCCATGGTGCCATCGACAATACGGTGGTTTGGCAGAATAGTCTTTTGTTTATTAATGAATGTATCAACAAAGGTGTTCAGGTTGACTATTTTGTTTACCCACGCGATGAGCATAATGTTAGAGGATACAGGCGCATTCATCTTATGCGTAAGATTACCGACTACTTCGACCAAAATCTAATGAAGTAGCGATGGTTTAATATTACCCCGAAGGCATTGCTTTCGGGGTTTTTTGTGCAATGAATAGGACTGTATATTCCCACATTGGGATTAAATGACGAATTTTACACTCGATTGAGAAGGACAATTATTCTTTGGTAAGCCTTGTTATTAGGGAGCTAAAAAATCTCGTAGTCAGGCTGCTTGTTGGTGATGTAGAATGGAGATTTGAGTAGAATGGATGTACGTAAATATTTTAAGGATAGCGTAAATGCTGATGTAGGTTATCGGCGAATTTGGCACATAGCCTTCCCAATTATTATTGGGAGCTTGGTGCAGAATCTTCTAAATATTACCGACACCATTTTCTTAGGACGACTGGGGGTGGTTGCTCTTGGTGCAGGTGCCATTGGTGGTTTGCTACACCTTGCTGCCGTAATGGTTGCTTATGGTTTTACCATTGGAACTCAAATTGTGGTGGCTCGCCGCTTTGGTCAAAAAAAGTATGGAAGCATTGGCATTACGCTTACACATTCCTTCTACTTTTTGCTCACCCTCTCGTTGCTGCTCTTTTGGGTGCTTTGGCAAATGGCTCCTACCATTTTAAGTGCAACGCTAAAGTCGCCACGGGTTATGGTGGCGGCGGTAGAGTTTATATCGTGGCGTAAATGGGGACTTTTTTTTGTCATAATCAGCTTGCTTTTTCAGTCTTTCTTCATTGGGATTGGACGCACAAAGATAATTTCGGTGGCAAACATAGTGGTAGTAATCACCAATATCATTCTGGACTACTGCATGATTTTTGGAAATTTTGGCTTCCCGGCCATGGGAATTGCCGGCGCTGCTTTAGCCTCTGTTTTGGCTGAGTTGCTAGGTGCCGTTTTCTACGTTGTTTACACCATGGTTGCCATCGATAGCGTAAAGTATAACCTCTTTGCGTTTACCCGCTTTAGCTCCAATTTTTTAAGGCCACTGCTGAGGGTTTCGTTGCCCACGATGCTTCAAAACCTACTCTCCTTTTCTTGCTGGTTGCTGTTCTTTTTATTTATTGAGAATATGGGTGAACGTGTGCTCGCCGCATCAAATATTGTTCGCAGCCTTTACGTGCTACTGTTAATTCCAGTATGGGGGTTTGCATCGGCCACCAGTAGCCTCACTAGCTATCTAATTGGAAGCGGTAGAAAGGAGGAGGTAATAAGGCTCGTAATGCGATCGGAAATGCTATCGCTGGTATCTGTTTTGGTGGTGTTGGCTGTGTCTGCCTTTTTTTCGCACGATTTGCTGATGCTCTTTACTACCGACTTGACGCTAGTGAAGTTTACGAGTCCAATTCTGTTGGTTGTGGCAGTTGCTGGTCCAATGCTTTCGATTGGTATGATTGCTTTTCAGGCAGTTGCGGGAACGGGTAAAACCAATATTACGCTACTGTTTGAAACCTCTGATTTGTTGCTCTACCTCTTTTTTGCTTTTCTATTCTCAATGGTGTTGCACTTTTCGATCTCTGCTGTTTGGACCGTGGAGATTCTCTATGGCGCTTTTCTGGCAGTGTCATCACTACTTTACCTAAAGTATGGAAAGTGGCGCAATGCCTCAATTTAATCTCTTTGTTTAAAGAAATAGAGAAGGGCACCCAACGCGTGCCCTTCTTTTGTTATTTATCGTCGTCCTTAACACAGTATCGCTTAATAACGTTGTAGGCATCTTTTACCCCCAGCTCGCCCGATTTGCTGATGTCTAAGCAACCTTTCTCGGTTTCCTGAAGGTAGAGCTGCACCAAACCTCTGTTGTAGTATGCCTCACCCAAGTTGGGGTAAAGATCAATTGCTTTGGTGTAGTCGGCAATGGATTTGGTAAACTCACCTGACAAGCAATCTAAATTTCCCCGATTGTAGTAAATGTAAGGGAAATCGGGCATGAGCCTTGCGGCTTCATTGAGATCCTCTATAGCCTCCTTATAGTTATAAATCACTACGTTTTGCTGCCTTTTAACCGATGGCTTTCCCGACTCGTTGAGTGTGACCGCCTGAAATGAGTTGTCAACGGAGTTGATGAACTCAATCATTTCGCCTTGAACGCTGCTGCGGTTGATAAGCGCAAATGGGTCGGTCTTGTCCTGTGCATAGAGCGTGCTATAGGCTTCAAGTGCACTGGTGTACCGCTTGAGATCACCCAGTAAAATGGCTTGTTCATAAAGTAGTGTTCGTGATGAGGTTCTCTCTATCAGGCTGTCCACCTTCTCAAGTTTTTCTTTCAATGTGTCTGGCGAGAGTGAACTGCGGTTTGCTGAGATGGCTGTAGGCACAAGGTCAAGACTTTTTCTAAAGTTTTCAAATTTCTGCGAATAGAAATTGGACGTTGTAGGTGGCTCGTAGGCTTCTACAGCAGTAATTCGGTAAAGCGGTTGCAGGGTAATATCCACCTTTTTGTTTTGAACCATATTGTTGCCTTCTGTGCCACGACCAAAATCAGCATCGAACGCAAGAAGCTTGTTGAACTTCTTACTGGTATCGGCAAATTCCGAAAAGTTTTTATCCCCCAGCTTAGATTTATATTCCTGAATTTTCTTCTGAGCAGTTTCGTAGTCAAGGTATGCCCCCTTTTCGTCATTAAGCTGGCGCTTAGCAACCGATCGGTTGAGGTAGGCTGTCGCAAAATCGGGGTATAGCTCAATAGCCTTGGTGTAGTCTTTTACCGACTCTTTGTATTTCCCTAGTTCGTAATACACGCCCCCCCGATTATAGTAAATGAGAACATTATTTGGGTTGAGTGCAGCAACTTGATTGTAGTCGTTCAAAGCATTATTATAGTCCCCAATGGATGATCGGATAAGTGCCCGATTGTAGAGCGTTAAGGCATTTTCGGGCTCTATGGTGAGAACCTTGTTGAAATCACTAAGTGCACCCTTAATATCTCCTTTGCTGTTCCTTACAAGCGCACGGCTAAAGTATGCGAGGGTGACGGTTGAGTCGAGCTGTATTGTTTTATTCAAGTCGATTAATGCAGAATCCAACTTCTCCATTTTGAGGTAAAGCATTCCGCGCTTAAGGTAGGGCTCTGGATTTAGGTTGTTAAGCGTAAGTGCTTTGTTGTAATCGGAAAGGGCACCAGCTGTGTCTTTTAGATAAATTTTTGCTGTTCCGCGGTTGATGTATGCATCTGCAAACTTAGGGTCGAGCTTGATAGCTGTCCCAAAATCCTTGAGCGCATCTTCAAAGTCCTGCCTTAGGAAATTGGTAATACCTCTGTTAAAATATACTCCTGGAATATCAACCCGAAGGTCAAGCGTTTTATCGAAATCGGCAAGGGCTTTATCGTATTCACCCATTCGGGTAAGCGTAATGGCCCTAAAGTGGTAGGCTTGGGTATAAATGGGGTTAAACTTAATAGTCTTGGTGAAGTCCTCACGTGCCCCAATATAATCGCCCAGGTTATACTTGGCAATCCCTCTGAAAAAGTAAGCTTCGGCAAGGGTAGTATCAGCCTTGAGTATGGTGTTGAAAGAGGAGATAGCGTCAATATATTGGCTGTCGAACAGTCGCTGTCTACCCTGAAACAGAAAATGTTCCTTGTTGAGCTGCGAAAATGCTGAAACTGATGACAAAAGAAATCCAGTAAGTATAAGGATTATCGTTAGTTGTTTTCTCACGGATGGATTGCTTTAATTAAGAAACAAATATGGCAAGATTTTGTCGAAACATGGCAAAATCAAAATATAATTTGGTGTTTGTAGCATTTCTCACTTCAACTTGTATCAATTGCTATTTTGCTGTAGGTAGATTCGTCGTGATATATTAAATTGCTGAACTTTTATTAGGAGAGAATTGGTTTATGGACTTGAAAAAGTATAGTTGGAAACGGATATGGAGGCTGGTTAGGTATGCCATGGCAGCTTTTTTTATTTTGTCTATTGGATCTGTTATTCTATTTCGCTTTGTACCTATACCAGTAACCCCTTTAATGCTAATACGATGTAGCGAGCAGCTATCAAAAGGAAAAACTTTAAAACTTCAAAAGGATTGGGTTTCCTTGCGCAACATTTCGCCAAACATGGTTCAGGCTGCTGTGGCCTCTGAAGACAATCGTTTTCCTGACCATTTTGGCTTCGACTTTGAGGCTATTCGTAAGGCTTTGCGCCACAATGAGCACAGCAAGAGGTTGCGTGGGGCAAGTACTATTTCTCAGCAAACGGCCAAAAATGTGTTCTTATGGCCAAGCCGCTCCTATTTACGCAAAGGCATTGAGGCTTACTTTACCCTCCTAATTGAGGTTTTCTGGACCAAGGAGAGAATAATGGCGGTTTATCTCAATATTGTGGAGATGGGGGATGGCGTGTATGGTGTGGAGGCAGCTTCGCAGAAGTACTTTCATAAACCTGCTTCAAAGTTATCGCAGTCGGAGGCAGCCATGTTGGCGGCTATCCTACCGAGTCCAATAAAACGTAATCCGGCCAGACCGTCCCGATTCCTACTCAATAGCCAATATCAGATCATGGTAGCTATGCGGCAGCTCGGCCCTGTAGAACTTTAACTTCCAAAAATTAGGGTTGCTTACACTTGGCAATGGCTTCCACCGTTTTAGCATCCCGTTTTGCCGCATCGGTAGCAAAAATGCCCGTGGAAACGATCTTCCCATCTTTGTCGCGGTAGGCGTACTCATAAGGTCCATCGTTACGCTGTAGCAACAGGTATCCATCAATGGTTTCGGCCCAGTGGTGATGTTCGTCGCCGTAGAGCTTAATAGTAAGTGTATCGCCATTTGGTTGGGCATACTTTATGGGGTAGGGAGTGGCGGGAACCCTACTTGGACGCTGCTGCGATGTTTGTGCGGTTGGAGTTGCAGCTTTAGATTCAGAAGTTTTTGCTTTGGTGGTGGCACAGGCAGTAATAATTGCTAGTGAAATACCAGCAACAATTAGCGCCCCAGTTGTATGTCCAATATTTTTCATATTTTCTTGCCCTAAGTATTAATTCTCATTCCGATTTTTAGTTGACCTATACAAATATAGCACTTCCTACGAATAGAACTAGTGTAGCACCAGGCTCTTTTCAACCACTGGCTTCACCACTTTTTTCTTTAGCTTTTCAGGTTTTTGAACATCAACAACCGCTTCTAGTAGTATCTCTGCTATGTCGGCTACCCTTGTGGTGGATTGGGCTGCAAATGTTTTTTTGCAGAGTGGGCAGGCGGTGGCTATAGTGTCAGGCTTGTTTATGGTGAGCGATGCCAATGTTTTTTGCGTGATAACTGCTCGGCTTTCTGCTCCAATTACGGTAATGCCTAAGCTTCCGCCACAGCAAAGCGAATTACTCTTTTCGTTATTGGTTTTCACCAAGGTGCCCGTTCGACTGAGAAGCACGCGGGGCTGCTTATAGATATTGCTTCCTCGTCCTAGGTCGCAGGGGTCGTGGTAGGCTACCGTTGAGGTTCCCTTTTTAACTTGCAGTTTTTCTTCAACTATCAGCTGCAGCAAATATTCGCTGTGATGATATACTGGAATGGATAGTCGGTAATCTTCCTTAAATGTCTTGTAGCAAATGGGGCAGGAGGTTACCAAATACTTTGCTCCAGACTTTGCAATAATTTCAGAGTTTTTGGATGCAAGGGCTGCCGCAGCCTCGCTGTTGCCTGCCAGTTTTAGGGGACGACCACAGCAGATGCTGCCATCGGAATCTATGAACGTAAAGTTAACATCGGCTTTGTGGAAAAGTTCCTTCATTGCGCCAATAGTGCTAGGGTTGAGGTGCCCCATGCATCCGGCGAAGTAAGCAACTTCTGCTTTTTTCACGGCAGGTGATTGCCCAACGTAGCAATAAGACGTTGCAGAAAACAGAGGACTTTCTTTGCGTTGGTTGAGCCTAATGGTTGTGTTTTCGATACCAACCGGACAAAGGTCGTTGCAACGACCACACATCATGCAGGTCTTTGTAATATCGGCCTGTGGATTATTGTCACGCAGCAGCTGGTTGAAGTATGCTGGTTGTATATTGCTAATGTTTAGGTCGCTGCTTAGCTGACATTTGTCGATGCAAATACCACATCGTGAGCAGGAGTTTATCTCAACCTGAGTGTAGGATGTATGCCGGTACTTCTCCTTGATTCCAAAACTCCGAAGGTATATAAGAAATACCTCGGTAAGGATGTGCATGTATCGGGTAAAGGGAACGGCTACAAAAAATAGCCCTAATGAGATGGAGTAGGCCCACCAGGTTGGGTAGCAGAGGTATTCGAGCGGGAGAAACTTGGCAAAAAAGTGACCGAGCGTGTTGGTAAGAAATCCACCTGTATCGTAAAGCCCAGCGTTGAAACTTTCGGCAAAAAGGCGAAGTGGAAAAATGAGCCACAGCGAAATTAAAGCAACCTTATCGATGGTTTTAAGGCGGGTAGTCTTCTTCATTCCAACTACCTTGCTCCTAAACCGTTTTATAACGGCTATGGCTACCCCCGAAAGAACAAAGAGTAGGAGAAAGTCCATGGCAAAGATAAAGAACTTCCGGTAGGGAAGCTGGCGAAGGTCGTGGACAAAGAACTCAAAAAAGATGGGGTAGTATGGTGCGTTAAGGTGCCCATGGCTATGCCAGCGAGCTTCAAGATTTCCGGCTACAATGAGTAGAAACCATCCAAAAGCCAAGCTCATGTGCATGTAGCCCAACCATGGGTTAATCCGGAATACTTTCCGGTGCAAAAGACTTTCAGAAAACACCTCACCAGTTGCGGTGACGGTTTTGTGGCTAAATAGTGCCCTCGAAAATATTCTTCGTTCCTGCTTTGTGAGCGCTTTGAACCAAATAGTCCACTTCGCAAATACGGTAAAGAGAACAAATACCATACCTCCTAAAAACGGCAGCACAAATGGGTCAAACTTCATCGATGTATGGTTTGAACGTTTTCACGGATCAGCACAATAATATTCCGAGTGTTTACATTTCTCGGGCAAACGAGGGTGCACTTTCCACAGAGCATGCACTTGGCAGCCTCTTTAATGGAACTCTCTTCCTCGCCGCGACGAATTTGGTGTGTAAGGCTTCTGAAGCTGAAGTTGGTGAATTTGGCAGCGGTGCAGGTTGCTGCACAGGCACCACAAGCTATGCAAAGGTTAAAGGAGGGCTCATGCGCTGCAAGGTAGGAGGCAAGCTCCGTTTTTGCAGTGTCGAGGTCGAAGTTATTCGCCTTTACCGTTCCATAGCCAAAGTCCACCATGCTACTTCCCATTTAGGTAACCATGAACCTGAAGCGCGGCCGAGCGAGCTTCGGTAATTGAATCGGTTATGTTGTTGGGGCCAGTGCAGGCACCGGCCACAAAAACGCCTTCAGTAGTCATTTGGGTAGAGGCCATATGAACGTCCTTCACCGGGGCAAAGCCATCCTCATTGGTTTTTAATCCAAGGCTATTAAGAATCTTGTCAGTTCCAACAGCAGGAGTCATGCCAACCATGAGTACCACCATATCGGTGGAGAGTCGCATGGGCTTGGAGGCCAAGGTGTCCTCCACCTTTACGTTAACTCTGCCGTCTGGAGCTTCGCTGGTTTCGGACAGTCTACCCCTCACAAAGTTTATTCCCATTACCTGCGCCTCCTTGTAGAGCTGCTCGTAGCCGTGACCAAACATGCGCAAATCCATGTAGAAGCAAAAAACTTCGGCGGATGGAATGGCCTCCTTTACCTCAATTGCCTGCTTCACGGCAGTAACGCAGCATACTTTGGAACAGTAGGGCCGATTTACCTTTTCGTCGCGGGAGCCAACGCAGTGTATAAATGCTACCCGGTGAGGTGTCTTTCCGTTGGTCATGCGTGGTTTACCATAATCGGCAAACATCTTCTCCAGCTCGCCGGAGGTGATAACGTTCTCAAAAATCCTGTAGCCATACTCCTCCTTTTTCTCGGCCGGGAAGAGTTCAAACCCGGTAGTTAGCACCACTGCCCCTGCTTGGAATTGCTTGCTGTCGGCTGACTGAATAGTGAACGCGCCATTCTCCTTTTTGACGGAGGAGATGGAGGTGGAGGTGTAAACCGATACCTCGCCATTCAGGGAGGATAACGCATTCTCAATTACCTCTTTTGCCGGGCGACGGGAGGGGAAGAGCCTATCCCAGTTTCGAACGTTGCCCCCCAATTCTGCGGCTCGTTCGAAAAGCATCACCTTGTAGCCCAACTTGCCCAGCTCCGCCGCGGTTTCAATTCCCGCAACGCCGCCACCGATTACTGCAACTGATTTGTCCATGTATATGGGCTTCTACTTGTAAAACCTTAAATTCTTTGGAGATTCGGGTCTTCCCAAATCCTCATTATTTATGCCTTTAAACTTATCGTCGGGGTTGTATGCAATACCCATTTTGTCGAGCAATGGGTCTACGGTTACCTGATGCATTTGCAGTCCCAGCTCCCAAGGGTCGAAGCCTAGAACCAGGCCGGCAACCTCCTCGTAGGTGAGGGATGGAATGCCGTAGCCATCTTGCCCGTAGGTTTTGCCCTCCATTTCTGCCAAGGCATATTGCCACCTATCGAGAAAGTATCCACATCCTGGGCAGTTGGAGATGATGAAGTCGGGCTTGAACGGCTCCATGGAGTCAAACTTCTTCTTGGAGGCCGAGAGGGAGTAACCTCGGTTGGCCTTTACCATGTATTGCCGGAATCCGAAACCGCAGCAGTGTCTTCGCTCGGGATAGTCGATAACCTCGCCGCCCCAAGCCTCCACCATGCCTGCAAGCACATAAGGATATTCCGCGCCACCAACGCCCTTTGCTGGGAACATCTTGGCGTAGTGGCAGCCAATGTGATCCACCACCTTAAGGGGCTGGCCCGTGGCCTTGTTTATGAGCTTATACTTTGCCTTTTGGGCTATCTCTTCTCTAAACTTAAAAATGATATCGCTGGTGTGGGCGAGGTTGTTGGGAGCCTTGAAATTTCTACCCGTGGCCCGCTTCAAGTTGTCATGAACTCGCTCTTCAACCTCTGGATGGTGCTCCCAGGTGTCGAGTATCTCCGTATAGAGCCCAAAAGAGGTAACGCACGATGGAACAAAGTTTCGGAAACCAGACTCCTTCATCAAGGCAAAATTTCTTCCTACTACGGTCATAATGGTTTCGAACGGAACCACCTCGCAGTGGTAAGCTATGCCGGTGCAGGTTGTGTGGTGCTGGTCGTCGTGCACGTTCTTCTTCAGCACCTCCCTCAGAATGCGTAGGAATGTTGATTCAGAGCCCGGAAAGAAATTTTGCCGGATGCAGCTACGAACGTAGTAGTAGTCATCCTCTGCGATCTCCTTCTGGTAGTCCTTCCAAATATTGCGCTTGCCCTCTATCTTCATTGCTTTGAATGCTTTTCCTGATTGTTGGTGTTGTAAACCTCCTTGAAGTATTCGCTATCCTTGCCCGTTCCAATTTCGAGCCCCATCTCCTTGGCCTTTTGCGCTGAGTAATCCTCAATCTTGTTAAACCAATCGATGCCGCCGGTAACCTCAAAAATGCGGCGTAGCTCATCAAGGTCCTCCTGGGGAATGTTGCGCAACGCTCCAGGGCCGTCACCCTTGTAGTTAGCACCTACTTTGGGTAGTATCTGTTCGGCATTTGCTCTTATCCAATCCCAGATAGGGCCTTGTTCTGGGTGCATATCGGTGTCGATATGGTCCATATAAACGCAGTAACCTGTTTCCAGAATAGACTCACCCACAGTGCGCTTAAGAGCCAGCTGCTGCCTTCCCTTTTCACTCTCCACAAAGTGGCCCAGCTCAATGGAGAGGCCGCGCAACGCCTGAATAATTAGTCCGGGTGCATTGTTTCGGGGGCAGCGTGTTTTACAGCTCATGCATTCACCGCAGTACCAAATGGTTTCGCTCTTTAGCAGTGCCTCAATGGCCTTGTCGTCGCGCGACTGAACGGTGTCGGCAATAATGCGTGGCTGGTAGTCGTAAACCTCGGCTGCCGGACAAATGGCTGTGCAGGTGCCACAGTTTATGCACGCTATAATGCCTTCGGTGAAGCGGACGTCCTCAATGAGCCTATCGTATAGTTGTCCCATTTTTTATTTCAATTTTGGAAAAGAGTATGGGCTACCTTGCCTTCTTATTATGAATTGTATGTTAAAACTTCCTAATATGAAAGGTGTTGTAACTGTTAAAAATGATCGCAATTGCCTGAATGTATTAACTTTTCCGTTATGCAAATATAATTTCCCTAGTCCAATAGTTATCCTTTTGTTCTCTTTATTTTAATATTTATATTCTTTCCAAAGAAGAAATAGTGCAATTTTGAGGTAGATAAATGTACTATGGCTATACTCGATTTTTCAGAAGCCCGCTTGGAGGAGGTGATGGTTCACCTGGTGGGTAGCAGGGGACAGGATGAGGAGCTGGTTCTTTCCAACTCCATGCTCGACCTTAGTGGCGATTTGCTGCGAACGCTCCTTCAGGGCTATTTCCTCTCACACTTTAAGCCTGGTGAGTTCTACTCATTTACCCACGATAGCGACGTAAAGCTCAACGATGTTTACTCCTTTGTCTCCTCATTTTTTGTGGAGCAGAAAAACCTCATCGACGTGTCGCAGGAGATTGCCAAGCACCTCTTCTACGTGAGCAGCCATCCCAACATCAAGAATGGCGAGCTGTATGTTGCCTCCATCCGCGGCTGTGTGGTGGAGGGTGAGCAGGTGGATGCGCTGGGCATATTTAAGTCGGAGGTGAAGGAGAATTTTTTGAAGGTTCGCTCCAACGATAAATCCGTTGTGGTGGAACCGGAGATGGGAACCAGCATTAACCGGCTCGACAAGGGCTGCCTTATTTTTAACACCGAGCAGGAGGATGGCTTCAAGATTATGGTGGTGGACTCCACCAACAAGAGCAACGACGCCCTCTACTGGAAGGAGGCCTTTTTGCGGGTTGCTCCCCGTAGCGATAGTTTTTACCAGACCAAGAACTACCTAAACCTTTGCAAGGACTTTGCCCGTGAGGTTTTTTCACCCCAGAACGAGGTGGAGAAAACCGACCAGCTGCTACTGCTCAACCGCACGGAGGAGTTTTTCACCAAGGCCGAAAACTTCGACGAGAAGGTGTTTCAGGAGGTGGTGCTGGAGCAGCCCGAGGTGGTGGAGGCGTTCAACGACTACAAGCACGCCTATGCCGAGATGAACCAGGTGGTGTTTGAGCCAAAGTTTGAGATATCTACAGAGGCCACCAAGAAGGCGAAGAAGTTTTTTAAGAGCGTTATAAAGCTCGACAAGCGCTTCCACGTGTATGTGCACGGCGGGCACGAGTTCATGGAGAAGGGATCCGACCCCGACAAGGGCATGCACTTCTACAAGCTATACTTCGAGAATGAGGAGTAGAGGTTAATTTGAGAATTTGAGAATTTGAAAATTTGAGGATTTGAAGATTAGGCGATGGAGGTAATTATCGTTAAGGTGAGGACCACGCAAATTCAAAAATAAATGATGAAGTTTGAGTTGCCTGCTACATACAGTGGTGTGAGTCCCGCCTGGCTGGCGGGACAGGGGTTATCCCCGTCAGCTTAGCTGAGGTGAGGCTCCTCGACTATGGGTTTGTGTTCATTGTTTTGTCAATTTGCTATTTTGTTTTTGTATGCTGCTCATTGGCATTGGTGGCTCTTTTGCAATTTTGGCTTTAGCGATGGCTTATATGAAACGAAGTTCAGCGAGGCCAATTGCAAATGTGCAACCGCATATTAGGGTATTCACGAACTCCAAGTAAAAATATTATTCCGCGCGTAAGTGCGTGAGCAAAAGTTTTAGCTATTTATACTTTGTTCAGTTCATCCATTAATGCTTTTCTTTTAGGGTATTCAGTTCTCAAGTAGGAAATAATTCCATTTGCTTTGTCCCGTGCACCAAGTTTAATAATCTTTCGAATATATCTGCATGCATTTTGGTAATGGTCTCGCCCCATGTTGTTTTTCATGTATTTTATAATGCCTTTTGCATACAATTCAACTATCTCGTTTGCATAATTCTTTGAAAGATGTTTTTCGTAATGGTCAATTGTGTTTAAATCGGGTGATTTATTAACCAATTCTAAAAGCCTGTCCCACCACTCTTCTTTTATGAATATACTTGCAATTAATCCTGAGTCAAACCATTGCTTTTTAGTTGTAATATCCTGAATAACCGCTTCAATAAATGCATTCCATTTTTCAGGTTTTACATGCTGTTTAAGTATATGGTAGTAATCTTGTTCATGCCTGAAATTGTCAATAAACAGCAGACGAGCGTATTCAATAATTTTTTCAGAATTGTTTTGGGCTTGTGCTATTTTTAGCAACCAATCGTACCATTCTACTACCAATCCCGGCTTGTCCTTCAAATTATAATTTACTCCGTCTTTGGCTAATGAAATGGCTTTCTCAAAGTTTTTCTTTTTTAATGCTTTTTGAATAGCTTCCCGTCTTAGGTTTGAATTTGTAATGTTTTGCTCCAGGTATTTTTCTGCAGCATTTTCACCTTTGGTTTTTAGCAATATATCGTACTTTATGCTTTGTGCTTCTTCTCTCTCGTAATCTGACCTTTGTGCTTCATCAATTTGTTTAAAGATATGCTCTGTTTCTTCTTCTGTTTTTAAAAGTAGGGCAGCAAGTCGCAAAACACCAATATGCCAATCCCAACCCGAATATATTTGCTTATCGAAAGCCGCGAAACAATATTCAATGATTAGCTTCCTGATTTCTTCGGATGATTGTTCCTGTGCAATAGTAAAAAGCATTTCGTATGCAGCATCTACACATCCGCCAATATCGCCATTGCTGTCGTCGGCATATTGCAGAGCTTCGGTCATTTGTTCCATAATAGCAGTACAGATAAAAACCGCGCTTTTATAATTGTGGTTGTTAATCTGTTTTTGAGCCGTCTCCAAAAGGTTGTCAACCGCATTGCCTACAATCCTTGAAGCCGACCAGTCGATAAAACCGTGTCTGTCGGAAGCGGTTTTAAGGATTGATTTTACCTGCTTTACATAAAGTTCCTTCGATTCATCGGAATTATGCTGGGCAAACGACGATAAAAACAAGTTTCGGAAAGGTGGGTTTGCTGCTGTTTTTTCGCGCACAAATTGTTTCAGCTCTTCGTGAGTAGCTTTTTCAAGCAGCTCGTTTACCTGTTCGACAACTGTTTTGCGTTTTGCTGCTTGCCCAGTTTTTGCCCTTTTAGTTTTCTTGTTTAGCTCCAACTCATCCTGTTGCAGGTAGAAAATTACGGCAGCCACATGCTTACACACCGGACCAAAGTCGTAGGGGCAATCGCACACATACTCGGTAATTACACCGTTTTTAAGGGTCAGTTGCACAGTGTAGTCTTCTGTGCCTTCCACAATGGCTTCGTACTGGCCCGGGTTTATCTCTTCGGGTTCGTGCACATGCCCGTTTTTAAAGTAAGACAAACCGCGTTTCAGTATGGTTTCGTCTATATACTGCTCAAACTGGTTCAGTGGAATTTGCATATTTTATCCCATTAATATTTTTTCAATTTCCTCACTCGCTTTTTTCAAAGCTTCTTTAGTTTTGTCTTTCAGTTTTTGGGCTTGTTGTCTTATGCCTGTGATATGGGTGGTCTATTCGATTGTGTGTAGTTTTATTTATTCGTCCATTCGGTTTTCAATGTCCATTTTCTGGTGTAAAACTCTTATTATTTCAACAATATTTCTTCTGGATTTCTTATAGAAGATAATATGCGACTTCACAATTGATGCTCTATATCCTTTTTTAATGTAGTCAACGGATTTTCCACTTTCAAAGTTCTCAGATATAAATTCGATTTCGTCTAAAATTAGATTGTAGTATCTATCAGCTTGCTCAAGCGACCAATTTTCAAACGTGTACAACCATATCTTTTCGATATCTTGATTTGCTTTCTCGCTAATTAAGTATTTCATTTCTTCACGTGTTTAGCATGAAGATTTTTAAGATTTTCTTTTCGGTCAAAGTCTTTAACAAACCCACTCTTCTCTCCAATTTCGAGTTCCTTAATCAACGCTTTATACCTATTTTCCTCATTCTCCAAAAGACGAAGAGCGGTTCTAATAACCTCACTAACCGATGAAAATTTTCCAGAAGAGATTTTCTCACTAACAAAGTTCTCGAAATATTCTCCTAGTAGTATTGATGTATTCTTTGCCATGGCAGATAATTTTTCTCAAAAATACCAATTCTTGGTATAGTTTCAAAATCTCGGAACGGCTTTTTGATAAAATTACACACAACGGTTTTCGGCTTGGCGATGTGGCGGATTATTAGCATAAAAGTTCAATAAAATTCCTGCTGTTGAACGTTGAACCAATGTTTCAAAGAAGCACTTCAGCCGCCATATTGCCAAACCGATGTGTGTGCCTTGAATGGTAAATATAGTAAAAGTTCTTTTAAACGATGCGTTTTAGGAGCCAGTCCAGAGGGTGCAAGTCCCTTGTGCGCGGAGTCGTGTCCGAACGGCGAGGCCCTCACGAGCATTTGCGAGTAACCACT
>DATKVT010000188.1 GCA_035529935.1 Williamwhitmania sp.
GCAGCCATGGAGCTGCTCCTTGCACTTGCGGTAAACCTCCTCAACAATGGCCTCCTGGTTAGTATCCTTGAGCAGCTCCATGGCTGCCCTAAAGGCCACAAAGTCGCCCAGATTGCTCATATCTATACCGTAGCAGTCGGGGTAACGAATTTGGGGGCAGCTGCTCACCACCACAACCTTTTTTGGTCCAAGGCGATCGAGAATGCGGAGAATTGAACGCTTGAGCGTTGTTCCACGCACAATGGAGTCGTCTATCACCACCAGGTTATCCTTACCTGTCCTCACGGCACCATAGGTAACATCGTACACATGGCCCACGAGGTCGTCGCGGCCAGTATCTTGCGAAATAAATGTCCGAAGCTTTACATCCTTTACGGCAATTTTCTCCACCCGTGGTCGCGAGGAGATAATGGTGTCTAGCAGCTCGGGGGTAAGGCTTCCTGCGGCCTGCATTATGGCGGCCTTCTTCTGCTCCATCATGTAGCTCTCCACACCCTTTACCATTCCGTAAAAGGCCGTTTCGGCCGTATTGGGAATAAAGGAGAATACGGTATCGTCCAGTTCGTAGTTTATTGCCTCCAGAATGGCCGGGGTAAGCAGCTCGCCCAGCCGTTTACGCTCACGGTATATCTCGGTGTCGGTTCCTCGCGAAAAGTAGATACGCTCAAAGGAGCATGACTTCCGCTCCTCGGGAACCCGAATCTCCTCCATGCTTACATGTCCATCGCGGCGAATGATGAGCGCCGATCCAGGCTTTATCTCCTGCACCTTTTCGAAGGGAACGTTGAGCACGGTTTGGATTACCGGACGCTCGCTAGCCACCACCGCAATTTCGTCATCGCTGTAGTAGTAGGCAGGCCGAATACCCCAGGGATCGCGGGCCACAAAGGCATCGCCGTGCCCAAAGAGCCCGGCCAAGGCATAGCCACCGTCAAAGTCCTTGGTGGCAGCCTGCAGCACCTTCTTTATGCTTAGATTTTGGGAAATTAGTTCAGAAATCTGGAAGTTAGAATAGCCCTCGTTCTTATACTGACGAAAGAGGAGCTGGTTTTCGTCCTCCAGGAAGTGGCCCATTTTTTCGAGTACCGTAACGGTATCAGACATGTCGAGGGGATGTTGGCCAAGGTCAATGAGCTTTTGAAACAGCTCGCCCACGTTGGTCATATTGAAGTTGCCCGCCAATACCAGCGTGCGGGTTTTCCAGTTGTTTTCGCGAACCACCGGGTGTACGTACTCAATGGAGTTGTTGCCAAAGGTGCCGTAGCGCAGGTGGCCCAGGTAGAGCTCGGCAGCAAACGGAATGTTTGCTCTAGCAAAATCGGGGTCCGAAAAGAGGTCGGGCCTATCGGCATAGCGCTGTACTCCAGAGTTAATATGATCGAACACATCCTTAATGGGTGAACCAGAATTGGAGCGAAACCGGTCGATAAACCGTCGGCCAGGTTCCAAATCGAGCTTAATGCTGGCCACACCTGCACCATCCTGCCCACGATTGTGCTGCTTTTCCATCAGCAGGTAGAGCTTCTGCAGGCCATACTGCCAGCTGCCGTACTTTTCCTTATAGAAACTCAGCGGTTTAAGCAGCCTAATAAGGGCAATTCCACATTCATGCTTAATCTGGTCGCTCATGGATTACGGTGTTCTAGTTGTGCGTTTAACGAATATATAACAATAAAAAGGAGCTGCCGGTAATGGTAGCCCCCAATATTTTTGAGCAGCGTAGTGCTAATGTTGTCCACAAAACGATTAATCCGTCTTCTGCGAGGCTGGAGGTAGTTGCTCCTGTTGTTATATCTGCTGCCTGCATAAGCCGGATTATTATTTAGAGTTGATTTCATCTGCTGGTCAGTCGACTCTGGGAAAGTTTATAGTTTCCTGAACTATGAACGCGTCAGGGAAATCCTTCACCACCTGTCTGTATGCTTTCATGGCATCAAAACGGGTGCGGAAATCGCCTAAAGATACCTTGAAGTAGGGGTTGTCGTAGTATCGATAACATGGTAAGTCGGGATATTTGGTAATTACCTCAGCTACCAAATCCAGCGACTTTTGGCGTGCCTGCTGGCTGTTTTCCCTGAATATCCTAATGCGGTAACCCGGAAGGCCTTTGGTTTTGGCATTCAACAACTCGAGGTTGTCGAATAGCGTCTTCACCGCAGAATCTTGATGAACGGTTACGCTACCACCAGACAAGGATGGCTGCTGAATAAGTTGAAAGTAAGGAACGTAATGGTACTTGGCAGTGGAGTCGGTTTGTGATTTCAACGAAAATGGGAGTAACAAAACGACAATTGCTACAATGGTGAACTTCATTGGTATTCCTTTATATGTTACAGTATGGGGTGAATCACAAAATACCCCTGTAAAGTTTGCGACAAAGGTATTTAATTTATGGTATTTGCCCAATACTTAATTGACCCCCTTCAGCTGGCTTGCCACCTCCGTTATTGACTGATCCTTAAATCGGAGACTTTTGCCAAACATACCAACTTTAACTCGGATCTTTCCCGTTACCTTTACCTTTTCTGCCAACTTTTGAGGATTGCCAGATAGCAATAGCGAACCACCCATAATCAGGTTGTGTAGCTCCAGCACTATGGTGGCAGACACATCGCCACTATAATTCTTGGGAATAACTACGCTGTTTTTTAGTGTTAACGTCCCAAGATACTGTTTTCCCATGTTGGCATCAAAGTCAACCTTTTTAATGATAATCTTCTTTTGGTTTGGATTATTTACCGTGGCAACCAAGGTTATGTTAACCTTATTTCCCTCCAAGGAACTCACCTGCACGTCGCCCATTTTTGAGACGGTAACATTGTGCATTGGGCCACATGCCGACAAAGCGGCCACCAAAACTCCAAAAATAAAAAACCTTGCTGCCTTCATTGGTATCAATTACGGTATAATTACTGTTGCTAAAAACGAAAAAGGAGGATAAGTATTGTTCCCCTATTCGGCAGCCTCCATAGCGGTCATCAACTCTTCGGTTAGCTCTAGGTTGTGGAATACATACTGAACATCATCATTTTCCTCAAAATCATCAACCAACCTAAGCAACTTAAGACCTGTGGAAACATCCACGGTCTTCAGATCGTTGGGGATGCGGCGCAGCTCAGCATTTTCAACCTCCACTCCCAGCTCCTCCAACTTTTTCTGCATTCGTCCAAAGTCCTCCATTGCGGTAGTAACCTCAATAGTCTCCTCGTTCACGTCAATATCCTCAGCACCCCCATCAATTACCTCGAGTTCAAACCCTTCCATGTTCTTAACGTTGGCAACAGGAATGGTAAACACACCCTTTCGGTCGAAAAGAAAGCTGAGTGAGCCATTAGTGCCCATGTTACCCCCCTTTTTGGTATAAATAGATCGAATGGTGGAAACCGTCCGGTTGCTGTTGTCGGTAAGTGCCTCCACGAAAATGGCCACACCACCAGGGCCATAGCCCTCAAAGGTCATTTCCTGCAGACTATTTTTATCCTGATCGGCCTTACTTATGGCGCGTTGGATATTTTCCTTGGGCATATTAACTCCCTTTGCATTGTTGATTGCTACACGAAGCCTTGGGTTTGAATCCGGATCGGGTCCGCTCTCCTTCACGGCAACCATCATTTCCTTAATTATGCGGGAGAACATTTTCGAGCGTTTGGCATCCAAAGCACCCTTTTTCCGTTTAATTGTGGACCATTTGTTATGACCTGACATAGCACCTACAAGTTTTCTAGTTTACTAACTTTTTTTTGGGAGTTCAAAAATAAGAATTTAACCTGTCATATAGAAGAATCATGGCGTTTTTTCCCACACATCAATCCCATCATCAGTTGCAATGCCAACAATGCGTTGATGTATAGCGCATAAGCGTACTTCTACAATGGCTCAGTACATCGGTTACAAAGATCAACATTATTGAAAATTTGGAAAGTGCTGATGTTGTTATCCAACGTAAGAGCTATATGTCGCAATTGTTTCACATTTTGTGAATTTGCTATTACCTTTGCAAAAAACAACAGGATGAGTAGTCTCTTCAATAAGCCAAAATCAATAGAGTTTAAGAATATTAAACCTGTTTACCGAGAGAACCTACCTAAGCTCTACATCGAAACATATGGTTGCCAAATGAACGTTAGCGATTCGGAAGTGGTGGCATCCATCATGCAGTCGAACGGATATGTTATTACGGAGCGAATTGAAGAAGCTGACATCATATTGATAAACACTTGCTCCATACGCGATAATGCGGAACAGCGGGTATGGGGACGGTTGGACATATTTCGTTTGGAGAAGAAAAAACGTCCATCCACATTAGTTGGGGTAATTGGCTGCATGGCCGAGCGCCTTCGGGAGGAACTTATTGATAGCGACAAGCTGGTAGACTTAGTGGTGGGCCCCGATGCCTACCGGGAACTGCCCCAGCTGGTTCGTGCAGCCGAAAGTGGCCAAAAGGGCATTAACGTGCTGCTTTCGCGCGAGGAAACCTATGCCGAGATTAGCCCAATTCGTCTCGACAAGAATGGCGTTTCGGCGTTTATTTCTATTATGCGCGGCTGCAATAATATGTGCTCATACTGCGTGGTACCCTATACCCGTGGCGCAGAACGAAGCCGCGATCCAAAAAGCATTCTTCGGGAAGCAGAAGAATTGTTTGCCAATGGCTATCGGGAAGTTACCCTTCTTGGTCAAAACGTGAATTCCTACCGATGGAAGGGAGAGGATGAAAATACAAACTTCGCTGAGCTACTTGAAATGATTGCACAGGTAAGTCCTTCACTCCGCGTTCGCTTCTCCACATCACACCCTAAGGATATTTCCGACGAAGTGCTCTACACCATTGCCATGTACGAGAATATTTGCAACAACATACACCTCCCTGTGCAATCGGGCAGCAGCCGTATTTTAAAGCTGATGAACCGGAATTACACCAGGGAATTCTACATGGAACGCATACGAGCCATAAAGCACATCCTTTCCGACTGCTCCATTTCTACCGATATAATCACCGGATTCTGCACCGAAACAGAGGAAGATCATCAGGATACCATCTCACTTATGGAGTGGGTAAACTACGACTTTGCATACATGTTTAAGTATTCCCAGCGCCCCAACACCAAGGCAGCACGTCACCTCACCGACGATGTTCCCGAAGCGATAAAAACCAAACGCCTCAATGAAATTATTCTGCTCCAGCACAAGCTCTCAGAGTTGAGTAAGAGGAAGGATGTTGGCAAGTCGTTTGAGGTTCTGGTTGAAGGGGAATCAAAGCGCTCTGCCGAATATTACTATGGCAGAACTTCGCATAATAAGGTGGTAGTATTCCCAAAAGAAAGCTGCAGAATTGGAGATTACGTATTTGTTGAAATTTCCGATTGCACCCCTGCAACTCTGATTGGGAAAATAGTGGAAGAGTAGATAAATTCCCAGTTACATAATCGCACCACTATTATATAAAGGTATGACTACCCCATTCGGGTAAGCAGTGCCATATAAAATCCGTCACCTGCCGTTTGAGACGGAAGCAGCTGCAGCTGTTTTTCTAACTCGAAGTCGGAATTCTCGTTCAGAAAAGCCTCAACCTGCAGGTGATTCTCCGAAGGAAGAATGCTACAAGTGGAGTAAACCATTTTCCCTCCCTTTTTAACCATTGTAGAATAGGAACGGAGAATTTCTGACTGCTGGTGATGAAGGTTCTCCAGCGCATTTTCCTGCATTAACCAGCGCGATTCGGGGTTACGACGCCACACGCCAGTTCCACTGCAAGGAACATCGAGCAACAATCGATCAACTTTTAAATTAAGGTTTGCAAGCGCGTTGGCATTAGCCGCAGGTCGTATCTCAACGTTAAATACACCGGCCCTTTTAGCTCGAAACTTCAGCGTATCGAGCTTCCATTTCAGCGTATCTGCTGCAATTAATCGGCCTTTATTCTCCATCAAGTTTGCAATATGCAGCGTTTTTCCGCCATTTCCGGCACAGGCATCCAATACCGTCATGCCGGGCTTGGGATCAAGGAGCTCTGCCACCTGCTGCGACGAAATATCCTGCAGCTCAAATAGACCCTCGTGAAACTCAGCTGTTGTAAATAGGTTTACCCTCCGTCCCATCGCAATGCCATTACGCACCTCAGCTGCAATGCTACACTCAAACCCATGCGATTCTAACAGCCCTTTTAACTCTACCGCCGAAATTTTCATGGTGTTTACCCGTAAAAACTGCAGTGGAGATTGGTTAAGTGCCTCCAGCTCCGCCAACCACCTATCGCCCAGCTCCAATTTTCCAAGGCTGAAAAGCCAATCGGGCACAGAAAAGTTAACTGCTGGATTGGCAGCAGCCGCGCTCTCCACCCTCCTCAGAAA
Organism: Williamwhitmania sp.; assembly: GCA_035529935.1. Classification (NCBI taxonomy): domain Bacteria; kingdom Pseudomonadati; phylum Bacteroidota; class Bacteroidia; order Bacteroidales; family Williamwhitmaniaceae; genus Williamwhitmania; species Williamwhitmania sp. The sequence continues at coordinate 6,351 of DATKVT010000188.1, forward strand.
TGCTTCAATATTGAGACGGGGCAAGTCGAGCCGCTTAGGCACGTTTACGCCCCTCCAGGCAAAGTATGCCGCTGCCAACATGTAGGCACGCTCAATGGGCTTATATCCGGTGAAGTCCATGCCGGACTCCAGCAATCGCTTATTACGAAGAAAATCGTAAAACATTTGGGAAACACTCCACCGATCACCATCCTTAAGCCCCTTCTTTTCACCGAAAAGACGTTGAAGAATTTTGTCAGCAAAGCCGGGGGTCACATCAAACCTTCGGATTGCTTCGGCAAGAAGGAAGAGCGTGAGCTCATCTGCGTGTTTTACGAATTTAGCCATGGAGAATTTTATTGCGCAAAAGTAAAAAGAAAAGCCCTTGAATAAGGGCTTCTCCAAATTGTTTTTTGTAGCAATTAGTTAAACGACGAGCTTAGCCTTAACGTCAGCCTTCAGCTCTTCCTTATCGTTGAACCAATCAGTAACACCATAAAAACGGCCACGAATACCATCTACAGCGTATGTTTTAAGAACCTTTTCTTGGTTAAGCATTCTGGTAAGGAT
>DATKVT010000189.1 GCA_035529935.1 Williamwhitmania sp.
GTGAATAAAATTCACAAATAAGAGCACAAAAGAAAACAGAACAAACAAGAAACTCATTCATACAAAGATTGAGATTTATAGAAACTGAAAGTGCCTGCAATAAAATTGCAGGGTTTTAACCATTATCTAGGATAATAAACCTAACTTATCGTAATAGAACTGAATGTTGCCACCCTTTCAGTTATTAGTATCCGTCTATCCGAATAAGTGGAATTTCCACCTATAATCTCAGTCTAAAACCTCAACGTTAAATTACCTTAAATGAAGAAATATTGGCCTCCGAGGTAGGGTATTTGGAACAATACTTGTAATAATTGCAAAACAAAACTAAAACAACAGAGCCATGAAAACAACAGTTCGGTTTACAATAATGGCCATAATAGCATTTGCTATGACCCTTGGAAATGCTGAAGGTCAGAATGTGAGAAGAGAAAGAGACCAGAAGGACCATAACAAAAATGTGGCTAAAGAGAGAGACCATAGGGACCGTAACGAAAATGTGGTTAGAGAGAGGCACCATAATGACCGTGACCGTGAGGTAGTAGCAGTTAGACGATGGCATCATCGCGGCCGAAGGGTGGAGGTTTTCCATCCGGTTTGGGGTCCAAGGCTGGCTTACCATCACCGCTGGGTTTACTTTCCTCGCTACAACTTTTACTGGGACAATGTTCGAGGAATGTATGTTTACTTGAACCATAACGCATGGATTGTTAGCGCATCGGTCCCATCGTTTGCAGTTAGAATCAACCTGAATACAGCAAGAAAGGTTGAGCTGCCCGACCAATCAGATGACATAGACAATATTCAGGATCAAAACAGCCAGCATGTTTCGCTCTACAGGGCGCAGGAAGAACAGCAGCAGCAACCGCAACAACAGCCTGAGCAAAATCAGCAGCAGTATCAGCGTCAGCGTTAAACTTTGTTTATTTTAGGTGATCAAGTTGGGTAAATTAGGTTGAAAACCCTCTATGGTGAGAGCCATTGGAGGGTTTTCTTTTAGGTTAAAATTCTAGACCAAATCGTATCACAGCCACCAGCGTATTGGGTAGGAGTTCGTTGATACAGGGCTGTGGCAGGTAATGAAAAAAGAGACGCAAACTATTGCGTCTCTTTTTTCTCTAATATTCTTTAACTTCTCTGACTCCATTAACTTCTTTTACTTCTTCTAAAAATAAATTACTTCATCAGAAATCCCGTGCCCCTCTCCTCCACCACGGCAATGAAGTTGGCGATGGAGCGGTCGTAGCCTCGCTCCACATCATCGGGGAAGTAGCATGCTGGCAACTGTCCCTTTTTCCGATGGTAGGCCACACACTGGCAGCAGTTACCCTTTCGGGTGCATGGATATGAGCAGTTACAGCCTTTAAGGTTTTGAGCATTTTGACACTCCATGGCTTCGAAGATTTACCGTTTCACAATAATATCATGAATTTGTGTCCAGAGGTAACCTCCCAACTTTTCGGCTTGTCGCTTCATGGCATCAGCCCCTGCGCTAGTCATGTTTAAGTTTGCAGCGGTGGTTCCAGCCAGCTGTTGCGAAAACAGCACATTTCCCTTGTTGTCCTTTAGCTGAATAGTTCCAACCACCTCGGCATAAACTAGGCTCCCCGACTGGTTACGCAGAACCGTTTCGGCTTGAACATCCAGCACAAAATCTCCACTTTGAGCATCTGAAGCAAGATCAATGCCATCGCCATTGAGCAGGCTAATGAGCTTCGATGCAAGAGGTCGATCGGCAAGAATCGTTCCTTGATTCTTCTCCACCGAACTTACAAACACCTTTGGCTTAATAACCTCGATGGAAATGTAGGCTGGAGACGGATTGAACTTCTCCGACAATCGTCTGAAGTAGCTGTCGGTGGTTGCTTCGGCAGCCATACCAGGCCAGTCGGCCTCGGCGGTGAAGGTTTCAATCCCTTTTGCTGAAAAAATATTGTCGAGCGCGTAGCCTGCCTTTCCCTTTTCGTTGGTAAGCACGGTTGCGTTACGCAGCGGCTTGGCCGTAAAGGAAAAAACCAATGGAAACTGCTTTAAAGGATTACCACCTGTAGTAGCAATAAATTGAAGCTTGTCAGAGGATAGGTTCTCACCTGCCTTTACAGAGAGTGATTGCTGAACAGCCGCTATTTTTATGCTATTTACCAAACCAGTAATTGCATCGAACAGCTCATTTCCCAAGAGTATCGATTTCCCGTTGTAGATGGTCTGCAGCGGCTCGCCAAGGTAGGCTTTCATGCTCTCCAACGCCTTTATGTAGTTCATAAAAGCGTTCTTAACATCACCACTATTCTTAAAGTTGTTGCCTCGTTCAAAAAGGTCGAGACCACTGGTAACAGCGGCATCCCTTTTCTTGGCCTGAATGTCGGCCCACGTGGCTTTCGACAGGCGGTAGTAGCTCCATACGCTGGTATTATCCTCGTAGGTATCCACTAACTCGTAGCCCTCCAAATCCTTTTGCGATTCGGCCTGTATGGTAGAGGTAAAATCTTCTGAAAAGCGCAGCGACGACTCAAACTGGTGCAGCACCGAGCTGGTAGAGATGGATACCGAGATCTCGCTAGACATATCGGCCAACGCATTATTCTTCGACGATTGGCGATAGGAGTTCACATCGCCAACCTTTGGTGCACGTCCTACCCCAACGTAGTAACCGGGAATAGAAGGTTTGCTCTGCACCCAAGCTGGTGGAGGTGGAACATTCTCACTTGCCTTTTTGGATGAAGAACAAGCTAATAGGCCCGCAAGAGTCGCAATTACAAACAGGTTTCCACGTATCCTCATAGCAAAATTGTTCTAGTGACCTTCAGGGTTATAAGCATTGAGCTTAGCAGCTACGCTCTTTGCAATAAAGCTAGCCACCTCATCTTCGAGATCGTCGGTGTTTCTTAGCTGCTGACGACCACTGAGAAGTGAACTCAACTGGCTTATGCTGTTTCGGTTATCGTATACTGCATCGTCTGGCATTCTTCTTTCGAAATGCTTCCAGTAACCTGGAACCAGCTTACTTACATCACCATTGTATACAGCGAAGTGAACCATATCTTTGGCAGTATAGGTAACCACATCGGTAACCAGCACTGCTCCGGTCTCAACTGAGGTGAGCTGATACTGAAATGTACAGGAAGCTGTAGACGTTTGATTATACTCCTTATAGCGGGTCTTAACATAGTACGGAACAAGAATATTCTTCTTTTGAGCAGTATCATACTTGTTCACCATCTCCCTAACCCAACCGGGCATCTCCTGCACCTGCATTCGGCCGGGATCTGTGTCCACACTAACCAGTTTGCCTGTAAGAATGGCCTTAGCACCAAGCAAGTTGCCTACCTCAATATTGGAGTTGTTGCTAAGGCTTATCATCTGCTCTTGTGTCAGCTGCTGGCGGTTGGCCTCGTCCACAACCACCAAAAAAGGATTGTTCAACGCATTTACCGAACTGGTAATAAGGGAAGCCAGCTGAGTAGCAAATCCAGCATCGTTCATATAGGCTGCAATAGGTTTAATGCCTATGGTAATAAGTGCTTTGCGCCGTGCCTCAGTCTTAAGATCGTTGCTATTCTTGTAGCTGCCATAGGATTTAATAAGCTGATCAAAGTCGGCATAAGCCTTTCGGTTGAGATTCGATTGCATGGCCTGTAGCCCGTCGCGGTAAATTGGCTCAGCCATTGCTGTAATGAGAAGCTCATCGCTCTTTTCATATCCCGGTTCTAGCTGCTTAACCTCCTGAAGGAGCTGAGCGGCCTTGGTGAAGTTCTCATCATCGAGAGCAAGCTGTGCCTCTGGATATATCTGTTTTAGATAACGAGACTTAGCATCATCAAAGAGTGATTTGTAGCGCTCCGGCTGCTGCAGGTTAACCCCTACCGCTGAAACCTTGTTGGCATATGCCTGCGCATCGAGATAGTTGTATACGGCATCCTTCATGCTGCCGTTATCGTAGGCCTTACTAAAATCAATAAACTTGTGGTCGAGCACCATCTGACCATTTTTCTTCAACCCCACCAATGCATCAACATTGTTATGGTTTGCATAGGCCGATTGATAGTAGGCATCAGCAGCCTGCTCGTATAATCCCTGACTTTCGAGCTTTGCCCCTTGCTTTGCCAAACGCTTAGAGGCACATGAACTTGCAATAACAGCAACTGAAATAAGAAGGATGGGTAAAATTTTTTTCATAAGGCAATTTTTTTTGAGATTGGCTCGCTAAATGTAGCACTTCTCTCATAACCATGCAAAATTTTTATGGACAGCTGAAGTAGATACTAGCTCCTATGCCAATGAGAGAAGCAAATCTGGACTGAGATTAGTAAGTGACGAAACAACCAACTCGGCAGTCGTTAAATTTTGCCCTAATGAAACATCGGACTGCAGGCCAACACATGCCATTCCAGCTGCCTTTGCTGCAAGTACGCCATTAGTGGAGTCTTCAATAACAACGCAGTTCGAAGGATTAACACCAAGCCTTTGCGCGGCCAGAAGAAATACTGCAGGGTTTGGTTTTGCCAATGCAACCTCCTCACCACTTGCTAATGCCTTAAAATACGTGCCAATGCTGAATTTACGAAGCACGAGGTCAATATTGGTTAACGAAGAAGAAGATGCTAGAGCAATGGGCACACCATAATTATACAAACTTTTAAGCAGCTCCTCGGCACCGGGAATAAGCGAAACCGAACCATTTGCAGCCAAAGCCTTCAGGTAGCGCTCCTCCTTAATGGCAACATAGTAACCAAGCTCCTTGGGCAGCTTGAATTCGGCTTTCAGCTGTGCCCACATGCCAGCGTTCGATGTTCCGGTAAACCGATGCTGCTGCTCGGGTGAAATGGTCATTCCAAATTCGGTAAACATCTCCCGCTCCACCTCCTTGTGAAGCGGTTCGCTGTCCACAATCACCCCATCCATGTCAAATATTACCGCCTTTACCATTCTGTTCACCATTTTAACTGTTACCCACTGGCTACTTATCCAATGTTAGCAGGAATTTAATCACTGCATAATGCACACCACAAAAATGGGAAATTATACTTTACGGAATGCTATCAGTTGCCATGTTGCACAAACAGGATGGTTTGAATTCTGAACTGCTGTTTCTACAATTTTTTCATCATTCCCTTGTTCTAACAAAATATTTTTATATTTGTCCCTGCAAAACCTCGAACCATTCTGTAAAGATGGTTTGAATTATAAAGAAGAGTGGAGAGAACAGGCTCTGTGAAGCTCTAGCAACCCCTCCCGGTTGGAGAAAGGTGCTAAAACCTGCCCAAGAAAAGGGAATTATAAATCAGAACCAAAAGCAATGGATTTACAGAATCTTCCACAAGCAACAAATCATCAAGTTCAGCTAGCTGCCACTAAGCAGCCCAGCAATATTTTGCATTTCACCTCCCGTCGAATGCGAATGTGCCGCGTCAACCGAATGCGGTAGAACCTTCCTTTTACCATACCCAAGGTCTCCGCATCATCCGCTAAGGATGGCTTGGATTCTTATATCCATGCAGCATTGCAAAGGTTTTATTTCACTGTTTTTCAGCCATTCACATTTCAGAATTATGATATCGCTACACACTGCTTTAACCACCATTGTGCAACCACGTTGTAAAGGATTTATGCCCTGTGGGGCAAATAGTAGATACCATTTTGTGCCTCAGATAGAGTGCAAATGAAACGGATTGTAACCATCAACATTAACTTAAAACAGAAAACAATGTCAGCATCATATAAATTTGAAACGCAACAGGTGCATGGAGGCTACACTCCAGAACCAACAACGGGTTCCTGCACCGTTCCCATCTACCAAACCGCGGCCTACGCATTTAAGGATTCGAACCACGCCAAGGAGCTGTTTGCGTTGGAAAAGGAGGGCTTTATCTATTCTCGAATTGGCAACCCAACGGTAGATGTGCTCGAGAAGCGAATAGCCCTGCTAGAAGGTGGCGCTGCAGCACTGGCTGTTGCTTCCGGGCAATCGGCACAGCTGCTTGCGCTTACCACCATTGCAGCCATTGGCAACAACATTGTGGCATCGCCATACCTCTATGGAGGTACCTTTACCCTGCTCAAGGATTCGCTAACCCGCTTTGGCATTGAGGCACGTTTTGCCAAAAACGACTCAACCCAAGAAATTGCCCGTCTAATTGATGAGAAGACAAAGGCGGTCTACGTTGAAACTATCGGTAATCCGGGATTTGCCGTTCCAAACTTTAAAGAGCTAAGCGCGCTTTGCCAAAGCCATGGCATTCCACTAATTGTTGACAACACCTTTGGTGCAGCGGGCTACCTATGCCGACCCATCGATCACGGTGCAACCATTGTGGTGGAGTCGGCAACCAAGTGGATTGGTGGACACGCCAACAGTATTGGTGGAGTTATCGTTGATTCCGGTAACTTCGACTGGACAAATGGAAAATTTCCACAGGTTACCAACCCCAGCCCCGCATACCACGGGCTTAACTTTCCAGAGACATTTGGAAAGCTGGCCTTTATTGTTAAAGCACGCGTGGAGGGGCTGCGAGACCTTGGCCCATGCCTTAGCCCATTCAATGCATTCCTCCTTCTCCAAGGACTGGAAACACTTTCGCTCCGGGTAGATAGAATAACCCAAAATGCATTGGCGCTGGCTCGCTGGCTAAGCAACCATCCCAAAGTTGAAAAGGTTTCCTATCCGGGACTGGAGGGCCATCCATACCATGCAAATGCCAAAGAATACCTACAAAATGGATTTGGAGGAGTGCTTTCGTTTACGGTTAAGGGCGGAGCGGAAAAAGCATCGAAGGTGGTTGAAGGGTTGAAGCTGGTAACCCACTTGGCCAACGTTGGTGACGTACGAACGCTCATTATTCAGCCCTCCACCACCACGCATCAGCAGCTCAGCGAGCAGGAACAGGCTGCTGCTGGAATCGACTTCAACTTACTCCGCGTATCGGTGGGAATAGAGAATATAGTGGACATTCTCGCCGACTTCGACCAAGCATTGGCTAATGCATAATACCCGATACGATGAAACGAACCGATACTATTACCACTACAAACTTTTCACTCGAATGCGGAGAAACACTTCCATCCGTAAACATCTACTACCAAGTGCTTGGTGATATTCAGCAGCACCCCGATAAGGTGGTGTGGATTTGCCACGCACTAACAGCCAACGCCGACCCATCGGAATGGTGGCCGGAGGTGGTAGGAGAAGGAAAGCTCTTCGACCCGGCAACAACACCCATTATATGCGCTAATGTAGTTGGCTCGTGCTACGGTTCAACTGGTCCAATGTTGCCTAACCCCGCAACGGGAAGACCATACATGCTTCAATTCCCTATGGTCACGGTGCGCGACATGGTAAAGGCACATGAGCTGCTAAGGCAACATCTGGGTATTAAAACCATCGACATGCTGGTAGGCGGCTCCATTGGTGGATTTCAAAGTTTAGAGTGGGAATGCACCCATCCCGGCACGGCCAACCATTTGGTGCTCATTGCCTGCAGCGCCAAGGCTTCGCCATGGGTGGTAGCATTCAACCAGTCACAACGGTTAGCGCTTAAGGCCGACCCAACCTTCGATCGTCAGGAAGAGGGTGGCGGCAAAAATGGGTTAAAGGCAGCGCGCAGCATTGCGCTGCTCAGCTACCGTGGCAGCAAAGCCTACAACCTTAGCCAAAAGGAAAGCAGGAGTGAAATTCTAACAGGATTTAAAGCCGAGAGCTACCAAAACTACCAAGGGGAAAAGTTGGTTAACCGGTTTGACGCCTACACCTACCATACGCTCACGCGTGCCATTGATTCGCACAACGTGGGAAGAGGTAGAGGTGGCCTGCAAAGTGCGCTGGCACTGGTGAAGGCCAAAACGCTGGTTGTTGGCATCGATAACGACATTCTTTTCCCACTTGAAGATCAGCATGAGCTGGCGGCCCACATTCCTCAGTCACAATTTGTGGAAATTCACTCCGACTTTGGCCACGATGGCTTCCTGCTTGAATGGCAGCAGCTGGAGAATGCCATTAAACCGTTCATTGAAAAAACTTACAAGCCGGTGACCTCTGCGTTAAGCAAATAGGACGAAAATCGGCGCAAAACAAGCAAAATGGAAACAGCAACTATAGATGAAGTAACCGTTCAACCGCGTCATATAACCAGCATACAGCAAACCATAGGACTATTTGGGTTTGGTACAGTTGGGCGTGGATTATACCAAGTGCTGGAGAGTTCGCCCACAACTAGGGCAAAGATTAAGCAGGTGTGCATCAAGAATCCAGAAAAGGAGCGTGGCATAGGCGCAAAGCTATTCACCACCGATGCCAACCTTATACTAAATGACCCTGAAATAAATCTGGTAGTTGAACTCATCGACAACGCCGATGAAGCCTACCAAATTGTGAAAGCAGCGCTGGAAAGGGGAAAAAGCGTTGTGTCGGGTAACAAAACAATGCTTGCCCATCACCTGGAGGAACTCATTCTCCTACAGAAAAAAACAGGGGCAGCCCTGCTCTACGATGCCTCCGCCTGTGGAAGCATTCCAGTAATCAGAAACCTCGAGGAATACTACGATAACGACCTGCTTCTCTCCATACAGGGGATACTCAACGGCTCCACAAACTTCATCCTCACGCGAATTTTTCAGCATGGCGAAAGCTACGCCTCTGCCCTTCAAAAGGCGCAAGAGCTGGGGTTTGCCGAGAGTAACCCCATCTTCGACGTTGAAGGATTCGATGCGCTCTACAAGCTCATAATCCTTGCAGTTCATGGGTTTGGAACCTACGTGCATCCCAAAAAGGCATTTCACTGCGGTATATCGCACCTAACTGATTTCGACATTCAGTATGCCAAGGAAAAGGGCAGGAAAATTAAACTGGTGGCAAAACTCACCAAACTTAATGCTACAAACTTTACACTTTACGTAATGCCTCGCCTGGTCACACCCGACGAATACATCTACAACGTGGAGGAGGAATACAATGGGGTGGTTATTGAGGGAGCCTTCTACGAAAAGCAGTTCATGTTTGGAAAAGGGGCAGGTGGATTTCCAACAGGTTCCGCCGTGCTTTCGGACATTACAGCCCGTTTTCACGATTACCGATACGAATATAAGAAGCAGAAATACTTTGAACCACCACTGTTTACCAACGAGGTTTTGGTAGAGGTTTACCTACGCTACCAAAACCTTCTAGACCTTAGCTTGTTTGAGTTTGAGGAGATATCGGAAAAGTACTCGGGCAAACAGCACAGCTGGATTGTTGGAACCATTAAGTTGGCTAACCTCCAGAAATTACAGGAACTGCTGCCACGACTTGATGTATTTCTTGCCACAACCGGAAAAACAGAGTATCTTAAGTAAAATTTTTTTTACCATTTTCTGCGTTTTAATTCTACACTAAATTGGCAGGAATATTGCGTTATAAATAAGTGTATTAAGAGCAAAGCAGAATGTAAATACCATAAAATGGACAAGCATACTTCCATCCAAAAAGTTATTAAGGAGAAGATACTCGTACTCGATGGAGCCACCGGCACCATGATTCAGCGCCATAAGCTAACCGAAAACGACTTTAGAGGGGTACGATTTAGCGCTCACCCTAAATCGCTGAAAGGAAATAACGACCTGCTGGTGCTTACCCAGCCTCAGATTGTGGAGGGTGTGCACAGAGCTTACCTAGAAGCCGGAGCTGACATTATAGAAACCAATACCTTTAATGCCAACCGAGTTTCGCAAGCTGACTACGGCTTGGAAGCCTTGGTTTATGAGCTAAACAAGGAGGCTGCACGCATTGCTCATGGCATTGCGGCAGAGTTTACCAGCAAGAATCCACAAAAGCCGCGCTTTGTGGCAGGCTCCATGGGGCCAACAAACAAAACAGCTAGCCTTTCTCCTGATGTTAATAACCCGGCATACCGTGGCGTTACTTTCGACAACCTTGTGGACGCCTATGCCGAACAGGCTAAAGGACTCATTGATGGTGGAGTAGATATTTTATTAGTAGAAACCGTTTTCGATACCCTGAATGCCAAGGCTGCCCTCTTTGCCATTGAGCAGGTGCTTGATGAGAAGCAACTCCAAATTCCAATCATGGTTTCTGGCACCATTACCGATGCCAGTGGAAGAACACTCTCTGGCCAGACGCTTCAGGCATTTATCAATTCTGTTTCGAATGCGCCACTGCTAAGCATTGGTTTAAACTGCGCCATGGGTGCAAACCAGCTCCTACCCTTCCTTGCTGAACTTTCGCAGAATACCGAATTCTTTGTGAGCGCCCATCCCAATGCCGGTTTGCCAAATCAACTTGGTGAATACGAGGAAACTGCACAGGAAATGGCCAGCGTGGTGGAGCAATACCTGCAGCGCGGATTGGTGAATATTGTGGGTGGATGCTGTGGAACTACACCAGCCCACATAGCCCTTATTGCCGAACTCTCGCAGAAATTTCCTCCCCGTAAACCAGTTGTGCTGCCAAAATACTCCAGATTTAGCGGATTGGAACCGTTGGAACTTCGACCGGAAATCAACTTCTTGAATATTGGGGAACGAACCAACGTGGCCGGCTCCAAAAAGTTTGCCCGCCTTATTGCCGAAGGAAAATACGAGGAGGCGCTATCCGTTGCCCGTGAGCAGGTTGAAGGCGGAGCACAGGTAATCGACGTATGCATGGACGATGCCCTTATTGAGGGGGAAAAGGCCATGACCACCTTCCTCAACTATGTGGCTGCAGAACCAGACATCTCGCGCGTTCCTGTAATGATTGACTCTTCCAAGTTCAGCATTATTGAGGCCGGACTGAAATGCGTGCAGGGAAAATCCATAGTAAACTCCATTAGCCTAAAGGAGGGTGAAGAGCAATTTGTTGCCCACGCAAAAACCATTCGTCGCTATGGTGCCGCCATGGTAGTAATGCTTTTCGACGAGAAAGGACAGGCTGCATCCACCCAACACCGAATTGAGGTAATCCAGCGAAGCTATAATCTGCTTGTATTAAAGGCCGGAATCAGGCCTGAAAATATCATATTTGATCCCAATATTCTAGCCATCGGTACCGGTATTGCCGAGCATGCAAACTACGCCGTAAGCTTTATTGAAACCTGTAAGTGGATTAAGGAAAACCTTCCGAGGGTAAAGATTAGCGGTGGGGTGAGCAACCTCTCCTTTAGCTTCAGGGGAAATAACACCATTCGCGAAGCCATTCACTCCGTTTTTCTCTACCATGCTAGCAAAGCAGGTATGGACATGGGCATTGTGAACCCATCCATGCTCATGATCTATAGCGAAATTCCTGCCGGCCTGCTTCAACTCACCGAGGACTTGGTGCTCAATCGACGAAAAGATGCTACAGAACGGCTACTGGCCTTTGCCGAGAATCTGCACGATGAGAAACAGGAAAACGTAAAGCAGGATGAATGGCGAGATGGTCCGGTGGAAAAACGGCTTTCCCACTCCTTAGTGAAAGGAATTACCACGTTCATTGCACAGGACACAGAGGAGGCACGGCAGCAATTTACCAGTGGGCTTGACGTAATTGAGGGGCCACTAATGGATGGAATGAAGGTTGTTGGTGAACTTTTTGGATCAGGAAAAATGTTTCTGCCTCAGGTGGTTAAGAGTGCACGGGTTATGAAAATGGCCGTTAGCATTCTTCAACCCTACATTGAGGAGGAGCGAAAGCAAGGTAAAATGATGCAATCGGCAGGAAAGATTTTACTTGCAACCGTAAAGGGTGACGTGCACGATATAGGAAAAAACATTGTGGGTGTTGTGCTCTCGTGCAATGGATTCGAGATAATCGACCTTGGGGTAATGGTTACCACTGAAAAAATAGTGGAGGAAGCAATAAAACAGAAGGTTAACCTAGTTGGACTTAGCGGACTGATCACACCATCGCTCGACGAAATGGTCCAGGTGGCTAAGGAGATGGAGCGACAGAAACTTTCGATCCCGATTATGATTGGTGGTGCCACAACATCAAAGCTTCATACAGCCCTTAAGATAGACCCAGAATATAGCGGCGGTGTTGTTCATGTGAAGGATGCTTCACTTGCTGCCATGGTGGCTTCCAGACTTATAAGCGACAAAACGAGGAAAGAATTTATTCAAGATACACGAAGCGATTACAAA
>DATKVT010000190.1 GCA_035529935.1 Williamwhitmania sp.
GTGAATAAAATTCACAAATAAGAGCACAAAAGAAAACAGAACAAACAAGAAACTCATTCATACAAAGATTGAGATTTATAGAAACTGAAAGTGCCTGCAATAAAATTGCAGGGTTTTAACCATTATCTAGGATAATAAACCGCACTAAAAGGTGGGGTTATAAACGAGTTATGCGGCAGCTTAAAAAAACAGACCGACACCACAATATAATAGAAAACGTATGACAATGAAGAAAATATTAATAATCGCTTTGACAATTTTAAACTTGACCACTTACGGACAAGACAAGTTTAATTACGTTCATTTCAACAAACTGACAGAAGTTGTCGGGACTGAATATGTAATTGCTTCAATTGAGAACTGGGGTAAAATGTTTGAAACAAAAAGTAGATACCTTTTATTCCTAAACACCAAGACTGGCGAATCAAAACAAGTTGACTTTCCAACTGACTCATGGACTGAAAAGCTTGAACAAATTAAAGTAGACAGTTTGGGAATTAATTTAATCATTGTTTCTGCAAGAACAGTTGATCTTGATGGAAAAAGTGGAATTGATTGGAATGACCCGACACAAATAATAGTTTTATCGCCAGACGGCAAAGAAAAAACTCAATTGACAGATGATAAGTTTTTTGTAAGGACATGGACAACTAACAAGTTGACTGGAACTATTGTGATTACTGGACATTATGACACAAATAATAATAACAAATATGATAAGACAGACAAAAATGAAATACACATATACGACTTAAAAACATTAAAGCTTAAAAACAAGATATGAAAAAATCGAGTAGGTAAGGGGGAATCTCACCCCCAAACCTCTCACAGAACCGTGCTTGAACCTCTCGATTCACACGGCTCTTCATAATAAAAGACAACGATTAAGGCATAAACCCTACTTTCCAATGCTCAAACATATACGGGTAGCGTTTGGCTATTGATTGTAGATATTTGTATGCATGGTACCAGTGCCTACGCCTAAATCTGCGATACTTGTTGCGTATCCATTTGGCTAATCGCTTGTTGAAATCACGAAATAAGTGTCGTAACTCCGACCTACGAAATTTTGAGTAGTAATTGAGCCAACCCCTGATTTTGGATTTCAAAATCTCCCCTATTCGGCTCAGGCTAAAGTAAGTCCAACGATGTATTTTGAGCTTTCGCAGCTCATCATTTATACGGGCTATACTTTTCTGACTAATGGCAGGAGAGAATCCCAGTTTTAGTTTGCCTCGCTCTTTAATTATTCTCGGTTTAAACGTGAAACCAAGGAAATCAAATTTCTGATAGTAAACTTTAAACGGTGGTCGTTTCTTCTGGTTTCGGCGACAGTAAACAATCTTTGTTTTGTCCTTGTTAACCTCAAGTTTACAAGTTCTGAATCGTTCTTTTATCGCTTCTAGCAGTCGCAGCGCTTCTTTGATATTGCTACAGTGTATAACAATGTCATCGGCATAGCGTTCGTAAACAACTTCGGGATTTCGCTTTTCAATCCACTTATCAAACACTACGTCTAGAAAAGTATTTGCCAAAATTGGGCTGATTACTCCGCCCTGTGGCGTTCCTACTCCGTTTGGGTGTTGAATAGTTCCATCGGTTTTCCGAACGGGTGCTTCTAGCCAGCGTTTACAGTACAGTAAGATATGTTTCTTATCTGTGTGCCATTGCACGGCTTTCATTAGCAAATCGTGGTCAACATTGTCGAAAAAGCCTTTAATATCAATATCTATCACCCAACTGTACTTCATACAGTTGATTCGACATTGCTCTATGGCTTGATGTGCAGATTTATTCGGGCGATAGCCATATGAACTATCGCTGAACGTTTTATCTACCATATTTTCCAGTTCAGCTGCAATTACTTGCTGTGCAACCCTGTCAATTACGATTGGAATGCCCAATGCTCGCAGTTTTCCGCATCCTTTTGATATTAAACTCTGGCGGACTGCTTTTGGGAAGTAACTCCCGCTTGCCATTCTGTTCCACAAAGGATACAGGTATTTGCGTTTGTTATTATCCACCTGCGCTATGCTTACATGGTCAATTCCATAGCTACCCCAATTGGCTCTTACTCGTTTAAAAGCTTCATTAATTTGCTCCGTCGTTATCGGTTGCGTCTTCTGTTCAATTTCGAAAATCATCCTTAAGTGATTTTAAGTTGTTATACAATTTTGAACCTATTATGTGAAGTCCTTCGCTTGTGAGGTCATTACTCCCGCTCTCTTGGATATTCTCGCTACTGCGACTTCATCTGCCACAGTGCTGTACTTCGCTACTTTTGGCGTTTTCCCTTCGGGATTTTCCACCGTTTGGCTTTACATTACAGCATTGCTTCTCCTGTTCCTTGACAGAGCCCAAACAGAGTTCTTGCCCTCTTTATGCCGTGCGGTGTGTAACCGTAAATCAGGTTAACCATTACACTCTTATTTCTCGGGGTCGCTCCCCCCTCGATTTTACCGCAGTAAACGTTATTTACGACACTTCAATAAGGGTTCACTTGCGTTCAACTCCTCTGCTCATACCATACAAGGCCTCGACATACGAACGTCTGGCTTTGCCTTGACCTTGACGCTAAGCACCGCACCGTGAAAGTGTAGCACCTCAAGGCGGTTTGGTAAATCTGCCTGAACAGCCTTTACCGATAGTCCAATTGTCTTGTTATTATTTCCTGTAACTCAGCCAGTCTGTTCGCTCGACCTCCGCAATTACACTGAAACAAAGCATGACAATACCTATCATCTCTCTCAAAGTTATGTTACCACTTCAAAGAACTTTTCATATCTTCGTATCCTGTGGTAACGCAGGACACACAGCATTTGCACAACATCAAAACCCATTTGAAGACAGATAAAAGGCTTTTGCACGACATCAAAACCGAATAGTGAGACCTTAATCGTGAAGAACGACACGCTAATCGTCTCAACCGGAACTATAATCGTGAGGAACGACATTGACCTATTCCTCACTTATCTTCTCAACTTTTTTGTCCAACAGCGTATATTATTGGCTAGGAATGCTAATTTTAGGTTAATTTTTTATTGCAAGCCTAACGCCTATTATATGCGTAAAATACTGATCCTCAGTGCTTTTTTCATTTACACCACCCTCCTATTTGCTCAGGTAAAGCAAAAGGGTACGCCGCTAATGCGCAACTTCATGAAGGTGGAATACGGCGGAGGTACGCAAAACTGGGGCATCAGCCAGGACTACAGGGGGTTCATCTACGTTGCCAACAACAACGGCTTACTGCAGTTCGACGGTAAGTTCTGGAACCTCAACTACATGCCCGATAGTAGCAAGCTTGTACGCTCAGTACTTTGCGTTGGCGATACCATTTTTACTGGCTCTTTCGACGAGTTTGGCTACTTTTTGCACGACAGGCAAAGGGGGCTGGTTTACCACTCGCTCATGCCGCTGCTCAACAAAAAGGTGACCGACATTGATGAGGTGTGGCGCATATACAAGTACGGCAACAAGGTTATATTCCAGAGCTTTACCAAGGTAATGGTGCTAGCGGGTGAACACATTACAGCCCTAACGCCGCCGGAACCGCTACAGTTT
Organism: Williamwhitmania sp.; assembly: GCA_035529935.1. Lineage (NCBI taxonomy): Bacteria > Pseudomonadati > Bacteroidota > Bacteroidia > Bacteroidales > Williamwhitmaniaceae > Williamwhitmania > Williamwhitmania sp. The sequence continues at coordinate 3,565 of DATKVT010000190.1, forward strand.
TCGTTCTTCATCGGGCAGCGCTACTATGTTCAGGGTAAGAGCGGCAACATCTACCTTTTCGACAACAACCGCTTTATTCCTTACAACGATCACGGCACCTTTAAGGGCATTCAGGTGTGGGCAGTGCTAAAGATTGATGCAGAAAAATACCTCTTTGCCACCATAAACCATGGCGTGTGGATATACGCCAACGACAAGTTTGTTCCATGGAACAACGAGGCTAACACATTCCTGAAGCGGAACCAAATATTCTCGGCGTCGGCCATTCCCGGTGGATACTACGCCTTTGGCACCATTCAGGATGGGCTGCTCATTACTAGGGAAAACGGCGACGTGGTGCAGTATGTGAACAACCGCAAGGGGCTGCAGAACAACACCATTTTAAGCACCTTTGTGGACGTTAACCACAACCTGTGGCTTGGTCTCGACAATGGTATCGACTACCTGGAACTCAACTCTCCCCTGTCCTATTACGACGAAGGTCTAGGGCTCCTAGGTGCCTGCTACGCGGTAAATATTTTCAACTCCAAACTCTACGTGGGCACCAACCAAGGAATATACGTTGCCCCGTGGGGTGAGAAGGCAAACATTCTCTCCGACCAGCCCTACTTTAAAAGGGTGGAGGACACCAAAGGACAGGTGTGGTCGCTCAGCATTATCGATGGTAACCTCTACTGCGGCCATAACTTTGGCACATTTCTGGTGGACGGCAGCGCCAAAAAAATATCTGAAAAGGAGGGCTCGTGGCAGTTTTTACGGCTGAGAAACCACCCCGACAAGATTATTGTGGGCAAGTATAGCGGGCTTCACCTCTACGAAAAGAAGAACGGTGTTTGGCAATTCTACAAGGAGGTAAAAGGGTTTAACGAATCGTCGAGATTGCTGGCCGAAGATGAGTATGAAAACCTTTGGATGGCTCATGGTTACAAGGGAATATTTAAGATTGTGCTCAACGAAGCCAAGGATAGCGTGGTTGCCTCTTACCTCTACGACCAGGCCAAGGGATTCCCACAAAAGGCTGGCATATCGGTTGACAAGGTTCGCAACCAAGTGGTGTTTATTACCAACCAGGGTATCTACCGCTACAACGCCATTACTGACAGAATGGAGCGCTACTCCGAATTTAACCGTATGCTAAAGGACTCGCTGAACATTCGTCGGCTAATTGAGGATAGGTATGGCAACATCTGGGTTCTGAAGAAAAACGATATAGCACTACTGAAGCACGAATCGCCCAACACATACAAGCTGGAATCGACACCGCTCACCAAATTTGGCAACAGCTTTGTGAATGCATACGAAAACATATTTGTGGAGGATATGGCCAACATTTTTGTGGGAACCGAATCAGGTGTAATCCACTACGACGCTACACTTCCCAACAACGACACCATACCTTACTCCTGCTACGTAAAGGAGATGCGGTCGCTGGCTTCCGACGGCCCAGTTTTCTTCAGCGATTACGGTGGAAGTAATGTTGCTAAAATAAGGATACCCTTCAGGCAGAACTCGGTAAGCTTTGAATACACATCACCCAAGTTTAACGAGCAAAATCTGCACTACAGCGTTTGGCTCGAGGGACACGATGCTCAGTGGTCCGCCTATACCACAGGTAACCATAAGGATTACACCAACCTTTCGCCTGGCCAGTATGTGTTTCACGTTAAGGCAATCGATTCGGAAAATAATGCGAGCAAGGAAGCACAAGTTAGCTTTACCATTGGCTACCCCTGGTACCTTACTAAATTGGCTTTTGTAGCCTACATCATTATGCTAATTGGGGCTGCCTTAATTACCCGTAAGGTGGTGAAGAAAAAGATTGCCCGAGCCACCACTAAGCTGCAAAAAGAGAAGGAACGGGAGCTAAAGGCACAGGAGGAGTCATACGAACGCGAAGCACTGCTTGCCGAGAAGGAGATAATAAAGCTGCGTAACGAAATGCTGCAGGCCGAGGTGGAAAAGAAGAAAATTGACGTTGAAGGCAAGAACCGCGAGTTGGCCAGCATTGCGCTTCACATTACTCACAAAAACGAGTTCTTGAGCAAAATTAAAGTTAAGCTGGAGGCTGTGGCCAAGAAGATAAATCCGGTATCGCAGCGAGAGGTGCTGGAGTTGATTCACACCATAGAGTCCGACATCAAGCTCGACAACGAGTGGCAGCGCTTTGAGTTGCACTTCGACGAGGTGCATGGCAATTTCCTCCGAAAGATGAAGGATGCCTACCCGAGCCTTACTCCTCACGAGCTAAAAATGTGTGCCTACTTAAGACTAAATATGACCACCAAGGATATTGCACAAATGCTAAACATAAGCGTACGTGGGGTGGAAATCAGCCGCTACCGGTTGCGTAAGAAGCTGGGAATTGAGAGTGAGACCAACCTAATCGATTTTATGCTCAGTTTTTAGGAGGTATTTAGGGACTTAGGCTTTAAGGTATGTTTGTGTTAAACTTCAGGCGATTTCAGGTTCAAATATTGTAACACCTTTTTGTAATTGCGGTGCATAGCAGGTGAGGTTCAATGAACAGTTACGGTCCGTGCACCGCTCGCTTTTGGAACTGCATCTACCCCCACCCTGAAGTGCGGGGAAATATTCTTTTGACAAATTTGTCATTGTTCAGAAACATAAAATTTTACGGCCATACAATCGCGTTATTCTTTATCTTCCTTTAATTCCAAATTATTGGAACGCCGCACTCCGACTTCCTCAATCTTCCTATAACTCCTTTATTTATCTTACTGCTTCATAAGCAATGTGGAAACTTGCCCAGCCTTATATTTTAGAATTAGCATATGCATACCAGCAGACAAAGCGGTAACGTCAATAGTTTGTTTGGAGCCATCCATGGCTATCTCCTGCCTTCCAAGCATATCTAAAACAATAATCTGTTCTGGCTCTCCTGCACCTTGAGGAGTTTGAATGGTAATCATGCTTGAGCATGGATTTGGGTATACTGTAACCTTCGACAAAAGGCTGGGTGTGATGGCAGCCGTTGCAATGGGGTCCTTAGTAATCTCTATATTGTCGAGCCATAGCGAGTCGCTTGCTACCTTTCCATAAAAACCATAGTCCACAAAAAAGCGGATACCTGCTATGGCACTTTGGTTTACCGTGCTTCCATACACGGGAGTGTTGGAACCCCAATTGTTGGTAAAATCGAACTGGTAGCAGTGGAAGTCACCGTTGGGTAAGGTTGGAGTGAACCGAAATACTGGGGTAACGTCGGTATACTTCCCATCGATATCGAAAAGGTCAGCCCGCACAACCACCGAGTTGCTAAGATTTAAGGTCTTCATCCAAATGGCAAGGTTGGAAAGGTTGCTCATGCTCACCGGATTGGAAAAGGTAAAGTCCACGTGAGGATTTACAGATGGGTCAACTATATTATACTTAATAAGCAGGAGCGTATCCTGCTTACTCAGTGTAATGGTATTGCCTCCATTGGAATAGGGAGTCCAGCCCTCCGTTCCCGAAGAGCTGAAATCCACTACAGTATATTTGTCGCCAGACGGTGCAGTTATCACTGCAACACTTTTGGAATAGATACCTCCAGCATCGGGATGGGTTATTTCAACCTGCACATCCCCAGCACTGGTTCCCCAGTTAACCACAATTTGGTTAGTTCCATCGCCGGACACAATGGTGGCTCCAGCAGGAACTGTCCAGTGATAGGTGGCACCCACAATATTTTGGGTTTTGAAAACCAAGCCAGCTGCATTAGGACTAACATTAGCCGGACCATCCACGGCAATTTGGTCCTTTGTAATATACTGGTAAACGCGAGCATAATCCACATCCATTTCCTGTGGCCAGATGTTTGGATCGACTCCTTGAGCACCTCCCCAATCGCCACCAACGGCAAGGTTGAGTATGAAGTGGAATGGCTGGTCGAAGGGCCAAACTTTATAGCCAGTGTGCTCATTGGCAAAGGAGAAATACTTCACATCATCCACAAAAAAATCAATTGTTTCAGCAGTCCACTCAATAGCGTAGGTGTGAAACGCCGTTTCAGCATCTGCCACCACGTAGGTACTGGTTTTTTGAGTGCCTATGGTATGGTTGTATGCCTCGGTATGAATGCTACCATGCACATTTCCGGGATCGTAACCTACATACTCCATAATGTCTATCTCACCGCTTGATGGCCAGCTACCATAAACCCAAGTGGTGGGAAGCATCCAAATGGCAGGCCAAGTGCCCTTTCCACCGGGAAGTTTTGCCCTAACCTCGAAACGACCGTAGCGCCAATCGCCCTTGTTTGTTGTAACAAGCCGAGCAGAGGTGTAGCCCATCCCTTGATACGACTCCTTGCGAGCCTCAATAATGAGATTTCCGTTTTCACAGCGGGCATTCTCCAATCTTGCGTTGGTGTAGTACTCCAGCTCGTTGTTTCCCCAGCCACTACCCCCAACATCATACCCCCAGCGGGTAGCATCGGGCAAGCCGGTATTGCTGAACTCATCGTTCCAAACCATCACCTGAATTTGGGAGAAGGCTGGAATATTCAGCACCATTAGGAAAATGATAAATATATAGCTCTGTTTCATCTTCAAATTTATTATCGAAATCTACAAAAGAATTAAGAAAAAAGAGAACGCCGGGGATAATGAAGCGATATCCCCGCCGCCGCCCTATTGGGCCAACCTAAAGTCTAACCCAAGCAAATCAGAAGAATTAGAACCAACAAACACCTTAAAATCTCCAGGTTCTGCCTTGAATTCCATGTCTCTGGTGTAAAATGCCAGATCGTGAGCCGTGAGTTTGAACTTAACGTTGGCCTCTTCACCAACCTTTAAAAATATCTTCTTAATTCCCTTTAACTCCTTAACTGGACGAGTAACACTGCCAACCATATCGCGTATGTAGAGCTGTACAACCTCAGCCCCGTCATACTTTCCAGTATTTTTTACCTTTACAGAAACCGTAAGGGTATCGTTCATGCCAATGGTTGGGCTGCTAATTCCAAAGTCTGTATAGTCGAACTTGGTATAGCTTAATCCATAACCAAACGGATAGAGCGGGGTATTGGGGCTATCGATATACTTGGAAGTATAGCGCACCGAGTCGATACGAGGTCTCCCTGTATTCTTCTGGTAGTAGAACAGTGGAATCTGGCCCGTAGAGCGAGGAAAGGTCATTGGAAGTTTTCCCGAGGGGTTATAGTCGCCAAAAAGCACATCGGCAATGGCTGGTCCCCCCATGGTTCCGGGAAGCCAAGCCTCCAAAATGGCAGGTACCTGCTGATCCATCCACTCAATGGTTAGCGGGCGACCATTCATCATTACCACCACCATGGGTTTGTGCAGCGCATTCAAGGCAATCACAAGATCCCTTTGAACGCCAGGAAGATCGAGGTAAGCACGGCTAAGTGCCTCGCCGCTCATCATGGCAGCTTCACCCACAGCAACCACCACTACATCGGCACGACGTGCTACGGCCAATGCCTGAGCAAAATCAGCCTTGGAGTCGCCTTCAATCTCGCACCCTTTAGCGTAAGTAACAGTAGCCTTTGGTAACTTCGCCTTAATGGCCGTAAGGAGCGTAACAACATCTTTTGCTTCACCCCTAGCCGACCAAGTTCCTATCATATCGAGCTGATCATCTGCTAGAGGGCCAATCACCGCTATTGACTTCACGTCTTTGCTCAATGGCAGTACTCCACTATTTTTCAGCAGAACCATGGATTTACGTGCCGCATCTCGAGCAATATCCAGATGACCTTGGCTTAAAACCTGCTCCTTCTCTCTGAGGGTATCACAGTAGCGGTAGGGATCGTCAAACAGGCCCAACTTAAACTTCATTCGAAGAATACGCCGAACAGCATCATCAATTTGCGCTTCGGTAACCTTTCCATCCTTTAGCAGCTTGGGCAGCTCTGCGATGTAGATATGAGCCTCCATATCCATGTCGATTCCAGCATTCATGGCCAAATCGGCAGCCTCGTAAGGATTTGCAACTATACCCTGTGGCATGAGCTCCATTATTGATGCCCAATCGGAAACCACAATGCCATCGAATCCCCACTTCCCCTTCAAAAGGTCGTGAATCATCTCCTTATTTCCGGTTACTGGTACACCATTGAGTTCGTTGAAGGATGACATAAAGGTTGCCACACCTGCATCGAGCGCAGCCTTAAAGGGTGGTAAATACACCTCATAAAGCGTACGATTCGATATGTCAACGGTGTTGTAATCGCGTCCTGACATTGCGGCACCATAGGCCACAAAATGCTTGGCACAGGCCATTATGGTGCCGGTATCGCTCAAATCTTTTCCCTGAAAGCCCTTTACCAGAGCAGTTGCAACTAATGAGCCGTAGTAAGGATCTTCCCCAGCACCCTCCATTACACGACCCCATCGAGGATCGCGGGCAATGTCCACCATGGGAGCAAAAGTCCAATGCTGGCCCGAAGCTGCTGCCTCAATAGCTGCTACTCTGGCTGACTGTTCAATAGATTGAAGGTCGAACGAAGCGGCTTGGCCAAGGGGAATAGGAAAAATGGTTTTATAGCCGTGAATTACGTCGTAGCCAAAAATTAAGGGTATTCCAAGGCGACTCTGTTCAACTGCAATCTTCTGTATTTTTCGAGTATAAGCTGCACCATTAACGTTGAGCATGGAACCAACCTCGCCTCTTTTAATGGCCTCCTGGTATGACGAAGCCAACGTAATGGGGCCGGTAACTTCTCCATCCCCAGTTAGCTGGTTCATCTGGCCTATCTTCTCTTCTAAAGTCATCAGCTTGAGCACCGAATCCACCTTATGCTCAATCACCTTATCACTGGATAAAAATTGCTTAGGTGATTGCTGCTGGGATCCGCCGCTACAACTAGCCATCAGCATTGAAGCACATAGTATCGTCAATTTATTCATTCTCTTTCGATTTTAAGTTAAGGGGTAAGGTTTCCCCTACCCCTTCCATGAAACTATTTCAGCCCTTCAACGTGAGGTCCAGCAAGATCGTCCATGTAGAAGGAGAATGTTCCTCCATTGTTTCCAGGGTTGATCATTACACGGACAACGTTGTAGAAGTTATCGTTAAAACGAGAATCAGTGGTAATGTCACTGGTATAAATCTGACCAGTAGAGCTGCTACCAGCTCCAATACCTGCAAAGTTGAATTCGGCAATCTCCCACTTATTCGACTGCTGAATGGTGTAGGTAAGGTCGTTGGTACCAGTTGTCCAAGCATTTCCGCCATAGTCGGTATTTTCCAACTTCAACAAAATTACGTCACCGACATTACCATATACCAACATCTTAAAGGTGGTTTGCAGGGTGAGGTTGAATCTATAGCCAGCGGGAAGTAGCATGTAAGCATTTGCCCACTGAGCATTTGCCTTTGTTACCTGCAGTACGTGAGCACTTCTATTGGGATAGAGAGAGGCGTCTGGATTGTTCACAACGGCAATGCTTCCACCACCATCCGATTGGTCAAAAGCCATCGGAACAAGCGTTGTTTCACCAAAATCGTTATACATCACCATGGCATCAAGCAGGTAAGGAATATAGTTCGGATGGTTGTTGTCAACCGTCAAGCTATACGACTTGGAAAAATCACCGTTTGAAGTGCTAATCTTTACGCTGGTAGGATATACACCCTTTCGCATATAGGTGTAGGTTAGAACGTCAGAGGTAGAAGTTGCCTCCTGCGTTACTCCATCACCAAAATCGTAAACAATGGAGTTAATTGTAAAACCATTGGGAACAGCAACGTTGGTAAGCGAGAAGCTATACTCGTTGGGATTAGCCGTTGCCACAACGCTGTAATCAAACGTAACAGCTGGCTTAGCATATCCCTTTGGAATTAGCTTATCGTAGCGAGCTTCAGCATCGTTTACCGAACGCACGTAGAGGTAGTTTTCGTTAAAATCCAACACTTGATATACTCGCTCATGTCCTGCGTCGTAGCCAAGTACGGCGGCAGTTTGTCCAAATTTAATATAGTAGGTATCGCCTACCTTATCAACCATCCAGGTCATATCACCACGATTAGCATCAAGGGTAGCAACCACCTCGTCGGTGGCATCACTATACGATGCTGCTCCATAGTACCCGGCTGTTCGACCCTGGTTTGCAGCTGGATGAGCTACTAGAGTTTGACCATTGGTATTTACATGATAGCTGAAACCCACTAAGTTGAAATTGAACTCATCATCGTATATAAAGAACCCAGTTTTGTCCAATGGATTGGCTGACCACCAAGTAGGCGTCATAGCATCGGTTGGACCAACGCCAAAGTGTCCTGCCTCTAAGCTATCAGAGACCCATGTTTTTCCATTTACCGCTTCGGTACCACCGCATAGAGCAATTAGCAATGGATCTTCGAAGTAGGTATAATCGGTCTTTGTTTGAGCAAAATCCTGAGAAATGGTTGCCGTTCCACCCGAGGTATAAAGGGTAAGCTGAACAGTATAACTCTGCTCCAATGGAAAGTAGGCCACAACTGTGTCGCCAACCGCCTTGCTGCCATTTCCCAAATTCCAGTTAGCAATTCCCTTTACATCTGAGGTATTAATAACCTTAAAGTGAAAATCGTCGCTACCAGGAGCAATTACAAAGTGCAGCTGCTCTGGAGTAGGTGCAGCACCTATTGAGG
>DATKVT010000191.1 GCA_035529935.1 Williamwhitmania sp.
GCAGGCATCCTCATCGGGGAATCGCTGCTGAAACTCGAAAATAGTAAGGCTGTCGAACTTCTTCTCCATACTCTAAATCATTTATACCCCTAAAATACTACATTTATCCGTATTGGCTGAATGCCTAATTCAAATAACTATTTTGAGTGGGGTAAAATCAGTAATCGATGTTTCCACCACAAGGAGATCATCGTACTTTGCAGGAGCAAAGTATTTAACGGTTAAACTACTAAGCGGCATAAAGATGCCCATGCTCTCCAACTCCGTGTATGGTAGTCCAATTTGCCTAAATAGTTCAGTGCGACCCATTTCGAAATATAGTGGATAGGAGGCGTGATGTACTATTCCCATTTGGTCAGTCTCTCCATACCTTACCCGAAACTCAGTATAATTAATCATCAATATCAGTTTTACGAAAAGGGTGAATTTGGTTCCTTTGCCATGTGGCTGTAAAATAGCCTATCGAGTAGTTTTGGTGCAAAGAACTTCAAGAAAAGTGTCGCCTTACCGTCAAAATCCATCACCAGCTGGCGTTTTCTACGGGCAACACCATTTGCAATTCTTGTAGCAACCTCTTCTGCCGTCATCATTTTTCCCTCTTGCCGGGGTGACTCCCCTTGTGCTGATCCGTTGGCTGTCAATGCATTTTTACGTACGTTGGATGCGGTAAACCCTGGTGCAGCAATCATTACATGGAGGCCATTATGCAGGTTTTCTATCCTAATTGTTTCCAAAAAACCATGTATAGCATATTTTGATGCGCTATAACCGGTTCGTGCCGGCAGACCATGAAATCCGGCCACAGAGGACACGCCAACAAGGCTTCCCCTTGCCAGGATTAAGGCGTCATAGAAGTATTTGGTGCAATATACTGTACCCCAAAAATTCACATCCATAAGTTGGTGCATTACAGAAAGGTCCAAATCCTTAAATGTAGCGCGCATTGATACGCCAGCATTATTAATCAAGACATCAGTTTTACCAAACTTTACCTGGACTTCTGCTGCAAAACGCTTGCAATCTGCCTCAATGGAAACATCCACTTTTGAAATCAGGCTTTGGTAACCTAATTGTCGAAATTCAGCGTCAATTTTTTCTAACTCAACAAAATTTCGTGCGGCAAGAGCGATGCTTGCTCCCCTCCGACCAAATTCATGGGCCAAGGCAAGTCCAATTCCAGAGGAAGCTCCGGTTATAACAACTACTCTATCAGCAAAATCCTTCATATTTATTACTTTTTAAGTATATAACGGTCAGTGCAATCATCGAAATCGCAAGAATTCCAAATTTGTCTCCAGCGCAAGTTGATATTGCCATATAATAACTAACCTGCTTTGCGCTTGCTGCAAAGCTAGCAATAATGCATTATAATTGCTGCCGAGTGCCGTTATAATGCTGATTATCTATTCAATTTTGCCACCCCAATAGTCAACATTTGGCAATGATTGGCTAAACTTATTATTTAGGTTGTTGAGATTCAAGAAAATATCAGATATCTTGAAAATATTAGGAAAATGGTGTTGCAGATAAGGAAAATTTTTGCTTATCTTTGCATCGCCAAATAAAAAAGAACTGATTTCGTAGCTCAGTAGGTAGAGCACATCCCTTTTAAGGATGGGGTCCTGGGTTCGAGCCCCAGCGGGATCACAAAGCAACTCAATTTGAGTTGCATTTTTATTAAATAGTAATTGAGTTATTGAATAATTTTCTTCTAAATGAAATAAGCTAATTCTTGTATGGTATTGAAACGATGGTATAGCTAAGTTGAATATCCATAAAGGAAAAGAGCTCAATACATGTTTCTTTCATATCCTCATCCTCTTCCTCATACTGCCATTCAACCGAAATCGCCACTCCTTGGTGGCTAATCTCGTTCATCTTCTGTAGTAGCATTGCTACATGCTTAAGCGAGGCGGAATTTAAATATCTGAATGAAAAAACTACCTTCACACCCTGTGCTGGCAATAATTCAGATAATTTTGGTAGATCAGATAGCCAATCTAAAACAGGTTGGAACACCTCTTTTACATTCTCAGGGTGACAAACACCTTTCATGAGCAATACGCCATTCTTCCTGTCGTATGAAATCAAAGGTGAGTTCTTTGTGGAGGCTATTACAATATCTAACATGGCAAAGGCAACTATTTATTACTACTATCAGCTAACTTTTTAATCGTAAAAGGAATGTTGATAACCTCGCTAAACTCAATTCCAGCATCCTCTATTTCTAAATCGTTTTCAGGATAACTCCAGATTACCTTCACAGCCTTTCCATTTTTCTGGATTTCTTTAAGTTGACTCAGTACTACCAACAGCATTTTCGACGAGGCCGTATTAAAATATTCCAAAGCAACCTCAAAAACGGTCACTGAATTTGGTGCTTTAACATACTCTTGTATCCATTCTATTACTGGAATGTAAAATGTTTTAACATCTTCGGGAAAAGATTTTCCTATAATTTGAAATATTCCTTTTTCCTGGTCTAGTTCAATTCGTGGTGACGAACCTGATTCTTCTATTAAAAGAGGTCTCATTGTGTAAATTTTCGAGGTGAAAAGCTATGCAATTACCTGTTGGTGGCTGATGAATTCAAATGGTACCCCAACCATGTCGGAATAATCCTGGCCCGCATCATACATGTCTTCATCATCTTCGTGGTAATGCCACTCAATTACTACGTCGTGACTGGCATCCTGTAACGCTTTTATCCTCTCAAATACTTCAAGGAGCATTTTGGAAGAAGCAGTGTTAAAATAGTCCATTTTCATTTTCAAAATGGTTTTTGGGTTGGGTGCTTCTACATATGAATCAAACCAAGCAAGGATTGGTCCATAGAACTCTTTGGCATCTTCAGGTAGCGATTTGCCTGTAAACTCAAAAGTATCTGCATCCTTATCCAACATCACACCCGGAGTTTCTCCAGTTCCTGTTAAAAATAGTGGGCTCATACCTATTTGTATTTTATCTAACTGTTATATTAAACGAAATTAGCAAGAAAGAAAGTAATTAACAACACATCCGATAAAATTAGGAAAGTTTCGTCAAAAACACACAGCATTTTAGTAAAGCGCCCTAAACAAATTATTATTTGAATAGGGCACCCTCATTCCTGTTATCTTGCAAAAGGCTACATAAACTCATTGGACAGCTGGACTGCCCACTTTTCTATGCGTTGTTCATTTTGCTTTGCCTGGTTTTCAAAATCTATAACCAACCCTACGAATTGTTTATCTCTACAAGCCTTAGACGCCTCAAATTTATAGCCATCAGTGGAAGTAAATCCAACCAAAGTTGCACCTAACCCGGAAATCAGCTCGGCCATTATCCCAACTGCATCACCAAAGTTTTCAGCATATTTCACTTGGTCTCCATTACCGAAAATTGCAACCTTTTTATTCTTAAAATCTAGATCTTCCAGCATTGGAACCAGCTCATCCCAGTATGATGGCAGCTCACCGTCGAACCAAGTTGGCACACCAAAAATGTAGCTGCTGTATTGTTTAAACTCCTTATCCCACGCATTATCAACATCAACACCCTCGGCGTTTTCCTTCCCAAGCTTCTCGATTAACTTTTCAGCAACCTTTGCCGTTTTTCCTGACCTAAAGCTGTAAAACACACCTATCTTTTTCATTGTGAATACTTTATTAATTTTAAAAAAAGAGTTCTCGAAACACCCATATTCCGGATTAGTATCCGAGCATTTCCCGAGCGACCACTGCAATTTTATCAGTAGAAGGCAACACTGCCGCCTCCAAGATACGGTTGAATCCAACTGGTGTATATGTCGATCCTACTCGCTTTACCGGAGCATCAAGATATTCAAATGCTTCATCGGCAATAATAGCAGCAAGTTCACCTCCAAACCCACCAAAAACCTTATCCTCGTGAACCACCATGACCTTATTTGTCTTTTTTACTGAGGTTAGGATCGTTTCTTTGTCGAGTGGAACAATTGAACGGATATCGATCACCTCGAGAGACACCTGTAACTCCTTTTCCATAATTTCTGCAACCTCAAGGCACATGTGTGTTGTGTTTCCATAGGTTACAATTGTCAAATCCTTTCCTGTGCGCCGGATACGAGCCTTTCCAAAGGGCACCTCAAATTCTTCTGGTACAAATGTTGCTGCCTTTGGTGCGTTGTAAAGAGCCTTGGGTTCCAAGAAAAGCGTGAGCCCCTTGCTGCGCAATGAAGACCGAAGCAATCCTGCGGCATCATCAGCAAATGATGGGTATACAATTCGCACTCCTGGAATAGCTGCAAGAGAACCTTCTATTGTTTGTGAGTGATATAGGCCACCGCCAATGTATCCGCCGGAGGCAAGCCTTATGGTAACATTAGGAGCAAATTTTCCATTGGTTCGCCAGTAATCATGCGAAGAATCAACGTATTGCTCCATGGCTGGCCAGAAATAGTCAGCAAATTCCGCACCTTCAACAACAACCCTAATTTTATCGCTAAAACGGGACATCCCATTGGCTGTCCCCATGATGTAATCCTCGGCTATGGGAGCATTAAAAACCCTCTCCTTTCCAAATTCCTGCTGCATTCCCTTCGAAACGTTGAAGATGCCTCCCTTCTCCTTATTGGCCATATCTTGACCCCAAATGAAGGTGTCTGGGTTTAGCCTAAATTCTTCCTTCAAGGTTTGATTTATTGCCTCAATAAGCTTTATTGGCTCACCAGTTTCATTATGAAGTCCATCAACATACTTGACTGGTTTATAAGGCTCTGGCGTAACAAAATTGAAGATTGACTTTGGATCAGGATCTGGAGCTGCCATTGCCTTCTTATGTGCGTCCTTAACTTCCGCCTTGACAGCCTCCTCAATTGCTACCAACTCTGCCTCGGTAAATCGGCCATACTTCAGTAGCATTCTACGATACTTGGCTAGAGGATCTTGTGATGCAACGTAGCCAAGCTCATTCTCGTCGCGGTAGAGTTCATGCTTGTCGGAGTTTGAGTGGCTGTGCATTCTAACACAGTTTGCTTGCACAATCGCCGGCATCTGGTTTTCAATAACCCACTGCTTAGCCTCCAGCATGGTGTTCATGGAGTCGAAAACATCCTTTCCATTGCAATGGAAAATTCGGAGATTTTTAAATCCGGTAAAGTTATTGCCAACCTTTCTGTTGGCGGTTTGATCGGCCTTTGGAACAGATATTCCATAACCATTGTCCTGGAAAACAAAAATAACCGGCAAATGCTCATTGGATGCCCCATTTATGGCTTCATATACATAACCTTCAGAAACAGAAGATTCTCCCTGAGAGCTAATTGCAACACCTCGCTGCTTGTAATACTTAAGAGCACGCCCCACGCCAGAAGCATGCTGGGTATGGTTCCCTGTGCAGGAAGAGGTGTTGTGAATATTCCACTCTGGCTTTGCAAAGTGATTGGACATATGTCTTCCACCACTTGCTAAATCGGTAGCTTTACTTATACCATTGAGAATTACCTCTTCGGCAGTAAGACCGGCCGAGATAGCCGTAAGCATATCACGATAGTAAGGGAAAAGATGATCCGTATTTTTATCAAAAGTTTGGCCAATTGCCAACTGTATACCATCGTGACCAGCGTAGGGAGCATGGTAGCTCCACCCAATGGCCTGTTTCAAGTAGTTTGGGGCCCTATTGTCAAGCGATCGACCTAGCGTAAGCAGATGATACCACTTCTCCAGAGTTTCCTTAGGAGTTTGTTTAATTCCGTATTCCTTGTTATTTCTTTTATCCATGATGTATAATCGTTTTCTAGATTAATGTTAAGGGATCAAATTGCTCTAAGTAGTCAGCAATTTTTCTCAAGAATGCGCCTCCAAGTGCTCCATCTACAATGCGATGGTCGTAGGTAAGTGACAGAAATATCTTATGGCGGGGAACAATCATATCGCCATAGGGTGTTTCCATAACAGCTGGCTTTTTCTCAATTGTGCCAACTGCCAAAATGGCCACTTGCGGTTGATTAATAATGGGTGTTCCCATTACGTTTCTAAATGAACCAAAATTGGAGATGGTAAATGTTCCACCTTGAATATTATCGGGTGAAAGCTTGTTGTCCCGAGCCCGTTGAGCGAGTGAGTTAA
>DATKVT010000192.1 GCA_035529935.1 Williamwhitmania sp.
GCAATGGCGCAAAGTTCTCCACCCAATCCTATTAGCAGATATTTCTTTGTTAATGCACTCTTGTAGAGTTTGAACTTTTCTTCAGGATCGCTCTTATACTTTATTTCTGAGAGCAACTCCTTCATCACCGCGTTTCCTCCAAAAATGGATCCAATTGAAGCAATAATGGCTACGATATCGGTAAAGTAGCTGATGTAAGGTGTGGTTTGAACATGAATTTTAAAGCCCAATCGCACTACAACAAAGATTAATGTTGTTGAAATAACTGAAAACAGGGCTATCCAATGTATTCTCTTAAGATCTTTCACTTTCTTACGATTTTTTGCCGAAGATAGCCTTTTTAACCATTCTTAAGGAAAATTGTGATGGGTTTTGTTGGATTGATACTCTAAAATGAACTACTTTTATTTCGACCGATAATCGTGTGACGGTTTGATGTTCAATTTTTTACTATCAACAAAATTGTACAGATATGGGAAATAATAATGGTCCGGAATCGATGTTTAAATTCCCCACTAACGGGAAAGGAGATCTTAAGGATTTTTCAACCGATACTACCGATGGAGTAAAGGATAAGGAGCATGCAAAGGGTTTGCTTGAGACGGATATAAATATGCTGATCGATCAGCAGGACCTTCTATATGCAAGCGATAGACATTCCATCCTTGTTATTTTTCAGGCCATGGATGCCGCCGGCAAGGATGGTACAATCAAGCATGTGATGTCTGGACTCAATCCTCAGGGATGCCAGGTATACAGCTTTAAGCAACCTTCCAAGGAGGAGCTCGATCACGACTACCTTTGGCGGACCTATAAAAGTTTGCCCGAGCGTGGACGCATTGGTATTTTCAACCGTTCCTACTACGAGGAGGTGCTGGTTGTTAGAGTTCATCCGGAAATTCTCCTAAAACAGCAGCTACCTGGATTAAAGGTGCTAAAAGATATTCCCCGTGACCTTTGGCAAAATCGCTATGCCAGCTTCAACCAAATGGAAAAGCACTTGGTGGAAAATGGCACCATTGTGATTAAATTTTTCCTGCATCTGTCTAAACATGAGCAAAAGCGACGATTGCTCGACCGTATCGATGATAAGTCGAAGCGGTGGAAGTTTTCGCTCGCCGATCTTAAGGAACGTGAGCGCTGGGACGATTACATGCAAGCCTACAACGAAATGCTTCGCGAAACGTCCACCGAACTGGCTCCGTGGTATGTAATTCCGGCCGACCATAAGTGGTTTATGCGCTATGCCGTGGGAAACATTATTGCCAATAAGCTCGAGATTCTGAAGATGGAATATCCTAAGGTTTCTGACGATATGGAGAAGGCTCTTTTAGATGCCAAGGCAAAAATGGAAATGGAGTAACTATCATATTACTAGTAGCATATGTAGTGTTTGAAATTAATTAACAAAAAAGTAAGCTCCAAAGGCTTGCTTTTTTTGTTGTTGGTTGTATATTTGACCGACCGGTCAGTCATAAAATTTAATATCAAAAAGGAAGGAACCGTTGCTATGGCACCACGTACTAAAGAGC
Source organism: Williamwhitmania sp. (assembly GCA_035529935.1). Lineage (NCBI taxonomy): Bacteria > Pseudomonadati > Bacteroidota > Bacteroidia > Bacteroidales > Williamwhitmaniaceae > Williamwhitmania > Williamwhitmania sp. The sequence continues at coordinate 1,533 of DATKVT010000192.1, forward strand.
AGTTAAATAAAATTAAGGAGGATAAGCGAACCCAAATAATGGATGCATCTCTTAAGCTCTTTGCGGAACATGGCTACCTCAGCACTTCGGTGTCCCAAATTGCAAAGGAGGCAGGAGTAGCCAAAGGGCTAATATACTCCTACTTCGAAAGCAAGGAGGAGATACTCCGAAGCATTACAAGAGAAGGTATAGACGATATCTTTTCTGTACTCGGAGAATCAGGAGATAGGACCTTAACTTCTGATGAAGAGGTAATTGCCGTGATGGATCGCATTTTTGACCGAGTGCTTGAGCGTGCGGAATTTTATAAGCTATACTACTCTATGTTTTTGCATCCTCATGTAATGGAGTCTTTTCAAGATGAGATGGAAGAAATAGCCGTGCGCATGGTTACTCCTTTTCTGGATTATTTTGCCGCAAAAGGTTATGAGGATCCGCAAAGCGTTATCCTCTTTATACATGCAACGGCAGATGGGTTAATATTCAACTCCCTTTTTAATCCGGACATCTTTCAGATAGAGAAAATTAAGCCTATGTTTTTTAATCTTCTAACAAAAGGAACATTATGAAAAAGCTCATTTGGGGTATGGCGTTAACCATACTTCTACCAGCCTTTAGCATTGCTCAAACGCCAGATGCCAAGGAGATAGTTAATCGTGCCGAGAATAATTCACTTGGCGAGAAATCCTCCTACTGCGAAATGTCAATGACAATTGTTCGGCCCAAGTGGGAGCGTACGCTCAAGATGAAGCTATGGACCAAGGCGCGCGACAAGGCGCTTACCCTCATTACCTATCCGGCCAAGGAGAAGGGCCAAACCTTCCTAAAAGTGGGAAGCAACATGTGGAATTGGTTGCCCTCCATAAACCGAATGATAAAGATTCCGGCCTCCATGATGTCGCAGGGGTGGATGGGTTCCGACTACACCAACGATGATGTGCTCAAGGAGTCGTCGCTCACCAACGACTACAACCATACGCTGTTGGGCGAAGAGACCTTTGGAGGCTTCAGCTGCTACAAAATTGAGATGAAACCCAAACCCGATGCTGCGGTGGTTTGGGGCAAGCTTATAACATGGATTTCCAAAGGCGACTACCTCATGCTGAAGACCGAATACTACGACGAGGATGGTTACCTGGTAAGAACTGAGTTGGCATCGGATGTTAAGGAGATGGGGGGACGCAAGGTGGCAGCCCACATCGAAATTATTCCGGCCGACAAACCTAACCAGAAGACGGTGATAGTGTTGGATGCCATTAAGTTCAACATCGACCTCAACGATAACACTTTCTCGCAGCAAACCATGAAAACCATAAAGTAGACACAATGAAACAAATTGTGACGCTCGCTTGGCGCAATATTTGGCGAAACAAGCGAAGAACCTTAATAACCATCGGCTCAGTTTTTTTTGCCATCCTGCTGGCGCTGGTGATGCGTTCGATGCAGATTGGTTCCTACAGCCATATGATCGACAACGTAGTGCATTCCTATACAGGGCACCTGCAGGTGCATGCCAAAGGCTACTGGGACGATAAAACCCTCGATAACTCCTTTGCTGCCTCCGATAGCCTAGTCCATACCATTGCATCGGTTCCCGGTATTTCGCTGATTGTTCCACGCCTTGAGTCCTTTGCGCTTGCCTCCTTCGACGCTAAAACCAAGGGGGTGATGGTAGTGGGGGTTGACCCGCTGTTGGAGAATAAGCTTACCAACCTTTCGCACCACGTTGTTAAGGGTAGCTGGCTTACGCCTTCCGATAGCGGAGCTGCCCTTGGAGAAACGCTGGCAAAGTATCTTGGAGTAAATGTTGGTGATACGCTGGTGCTTATCAGTGTGGGATATCAAGGTGCGAGTTCTGCCAATGTTTTTCCTGTTAAAGCCATACTGAAGTTGGCCGCCCCGGAAATGGATAACTCCTTTGTCTTTATCCCGTTGATTCAGGCTCAGGGATTCTATTCTGCCCCCGGAAGGCTTACCTCCTATGCCATGCTTATTGATAATAACCGAGAACTTTCGGAAGCAGCCACCACATTAAAGCACCAGTTGAATTCTCAGAAGTATGAAGTGATGACGTGGGAGCAGCTTATGGTACAGCTAATGCAGCAAATTAAGGCCGATAATGTGCAAGGGCTGTTTATGCTGGCTATTTTATACATGGTGGTGGGCTTTGGCATCTTTGGAACCCTGCTCATGATGATTTCCGAGCGTCGACGTGAGCTGGCGGTTATGGTGGCTGTTGGGATGAAAAAAACGAAGCTGGCAATGATAATTGCCTCGGAGGTGATGTTTATTACGCTGATTGGGCTAGTTGCCGGAGTGATAGGTGCTTTGCCCATTATTCTATACTACTACCATCATCCCATTTGGTTTACAGGCCAAACTGCGGAGGCAATGCGCAGCATGGGCTTTGACCCCATTATGCCATTTGCGCTGCAAGGCGATTTCTTCGTTGCCCAAAGCATTGTCATATTCGTTATTGCTCTGGTGGCTGCGTTGTATCCCATCTTTTCCATTTTTCGCATTATTCCCTCTAAAGATTTAAGACGATAAGCCATGATACCTTCAATTGCATGGAAAAATATCTGGAGAAACCGCACCCGAAGCCTGGTGGTTATTGTGGCCATTGCGCTTGGTCTCTTCGGCGGACTATTTGCCTCAGCTTTTTTGCTTGGCATGTCCGAACAACGGGTAAGCGAGGGCATTCGCTATGAAACACCTGAGCTAAAGGTTCTGCATCCACGATTTAAGGAGAACCTGGAGCCTCATTACAGCATCACCGATGCCCCCGATAAGGAGCGTGCCTTGGCAAAGCTTCCGTTGGTTGTGGGGATTTCTCCTAGAGTTATTACCTCCGCCATGGTGCAAACGGCAACCACCAGCTCCGGTATAACCCTTTATGGCGTTGACCCCGCAAAGGAGAAAACGGTGTCGATGCTATACCAAACCATTTGGGATAGCACCGCCGTTCGAAAAAACAGACCTAGTGTGGCCAACATTGCCCAGTTTGTTGAAGATTCCTGCGGTGTGTATTTATCCGATGATCAGCATATTCCCATTGTTATTGGCGAAAAGTTAGCGCACAAGCTTAAAGTGAAGGTGCGCTCCAAACTGGTGATAACCATGCAGGATTACAATGGTACACTTACGGGGGGAGCCTTTCGTGTAGTGGGCATTTTTCGAACAAGCAATACACAGTTTGAGGAGAACAATGCCTTTGTACTTCGGAGCGACTTATCTTCATTGATGGTATTGCCCGACAGCACCGTAAGTGAGTTGGCGCTTAGGTTAACCAACGAAAAGCAGCTCAATGTGGCAGCACAACAGGTTCGTTCGCTCTTTCCGGGGCTGAAGGTATATACC
>DATKVT010000193.1 GCA_035529935.1 Williamwhitmania sp.
ACGGTTATTTTTGGATTGACATTTTAACAAAAAATCCAAAATATGCATATGGCACAGTTATTGAGGCTATGGCTTATATTCCATAGCACCAACCCGGGTCAGGATGAGCTGCGCAGGCAATCGGGGAAATCGGGAAATTGGCACTTGACAAATCTAAAATCATATGCTATAATATGGTCATAATCAAAAATTAGAGGAGATTAAAAATGAACGAAGATTTTGGTTCTTTCGGTGGCGACGAATTTTTGATGGGCGATTGTCGGGAAGATTGGGGTCTTGACGCTGGCGGTTGGGATGAGTTTGAAGAACGTGAGTGCTTTCAGGAACAGTGTACGGAGGAAGACAGTAAGTTTGAGGACGCTGAAGCCGATGAGCGGGCGGAAGAGCAGGCGGACGGCTTGCCTTACGCTTCTGCGTGGCGGGACGGTTTTGACGACATCTATGAAAAGATGGAAATGTAAACTGCGCATATCCCGGGCTAGCAACCCGGGTCAAAATGTCACGGGTTGACATTTACACAAATATATGGTATAATATTATATAATTAAAAAAGGAATTAAAAAATGGACTTTCAACCTTTTGGAAAAATTGCACGACTTTCTCGTGAAATAGTTATTTCAGAAAAAATTGACGGTACAAATGCTATCGTTGCTATTGAAGAAGGTACTTGTGTAAAAAACGGCGGCTTAATTGATGTAAATTATGAGGACGTAGACTATGTTATGACCGCTGGCTCTCGTACTCGCTGGATTACTCCAGAAAAAGATAATGCAGGGTTTGCTCGTTGGGTTCTTGAGAACGCAAATGAACTTATAAAACTTGGTACAGGTTTTCATTATGGAGAATGGTGGGGACAAGGCATTCAACGCAGATATGATTTGAAAGAAAAACGTTTTAGCCTTTTCAATAGTTTTCGCTGGTCTGATGAATTAGGAAATCGTCCTTCCTGCTGTCATGTTGTTCCTGTTTTGTACTCTGGTTTGTTTGATACAAACAAGATACAGGAAATTTTGAATAACTTGGAAAAAAATGGAAGTTACGCATCCGAAGGATTTATGAAACCCGAAGGAATTGTAATTTACCACTCAGCCTCAAAACAATATTTCAAAAAAACAATTGAGAATGATGCATCGCCTAAATCGCTTGTCCCCGAATAGGGGCAAGCAACCCGGGTCAGCGAACTGCGCAGTTTTTAAATTTCCTTGACATTTTGGGGAAGTATGGTATAATGTGTATATGAAACGAGGTAAAGAAATGGACAGATTTGGAAATAGAGAAGTTGTGGTCACAGCATTAGTGGGAAGCCATGCCCATAATTTACAAACACCTGAAAGCGATAAGGATTTTAAGTTTTTTGTTATGCCAACATTTTCTGACTTGTTTAAGGGAAAATTTTTCACAAATGAAAAAGTTTCTGATACAATTGACTTCACAGTCCACGACGTTCGCAAGTTAGGCGAGCAAATCTGGAAGGGAAATATCAATTTTTTACAAGTGTTGTTTAATCCAGAGGGAACTCATGACAGCGGTTTAGATTTCTTATTTGAAAACAAGGAAAGAATTGCACAGGCAATTATCCCAAATTTCAAATCCGCTACATTAGGGATGCACAATCAGAAAATGAGCAACTTACACAAAGGAACAGGGAACACACAACATTTAATTGAAAAATTTGGTTTTGATACCAAAGAAGCACATCATGCAATTCGTTGCTTATTTACTATTGAAAAGTTTTGGGAAACTAACAGTATGGAAAAAGCCTTATGGTTCAATAAGGGAAAAAAACATACAATCTTAATGGACATCAAAGCAGGAAAGTTTACCGAAGCCGAAGTGAAAGCAATCGCCGAAGAATGGTTTGCTAAAAAGTGGGACGGCGAAATGAAAAAGAATTTTTGCGACACCGAATTAAATTTTAGTGTCAAAGAAGAATTAGACAATTTCATGTTCAATTTTGTGAAAAAGAAAATGCTGGGCTAACCCCAGTATTTTTCTTGCGCAAGCCCGGGATTTTACCCGGGTCGCTTGCTTGACTTTTAATTGATATTATGATATAATATAGGAAACAAAGGAAAACAGAAAATGGCAGAACATATTATTTACGATAGTTATGATGACACAAGCGAAGACCCCGATGGATTATTTTTTCTTGACGAGTGCGATAATCTTGATAAAGAATTAGATGGTAGAATTCTTGGTATTGCAGATTTAGGTTTATGGAATGGTAGGCATGATGGCTATAAGATTGGCGGAAAAAATCTTAGCGAAGTCATGTACATGGGAAATTATGACATTATCAAAATCTTTTCTAACGGATTAGATATTTGCAAAACAAGTGTTCATCACGACGGAACAAACCACTATGTATTTCGTGAGGTTAGAGAAAATAGAAACATTGACAATCTAACCATTATGATTTATAACGGGGAATATGTATCAAGACAGAAACTAAATTACTACACAAAAAGTCTTGCACCTTATGTAAAAGATATTTACGGTTGGTAGGCGAAAGCCACCAACCCGGGTCAAAATGACCTGCGCAGGAAATTGGTACTTGACAAAATAAGATTTGTATGCTATAATGAAACTATGAAAAACTTATA
>DATKVT010000194.1 GCA_035529935.1 Williamwhitmania sp.
GGTCTCGATAGTTGGGCAACCTCAACCAACAACGCAATGTCGATTGGTGGAAATCTGATTAATAATTCTGATAATAGTTTTGCCTTTTACGGAACACAAAGCTACGCACGGTTCTCCAACATTAACCTCAATTTTTTTGGACCAAATAGTGCCTCCGTTACGAACATAACTGGCGGTACACCTACTACTATATTTAATAAAGTAACTGTAAATAAGGGTACATCTCAGGCCACCACCCTTACTGTAGACATTGGAGGCACACTCTCTACTCCTACTGATAATTGGCTGACCCTGCAAAACGGAACGCTTATATATAGCCGTACCGATCCCGGAACTGATTTTACAATCTCTCAAGCAACTCCATTTACAATCCCCGCCTCGGCAGGCTTGCTTATCAATTACCCAAACAACGGAAACAACACCAATATTTTGATTGGCAATGCTGCTTCCAATACCAACGACCTGTTTTTAAACGGTAAGCTAACGGTGATTAATGGAAATGTATACGTTGGTCCAACCAATGGCACTACAACCAATAATAACGACATTGAATATTCTGGAGGTGGGGCCTCCGCCATTGATATTCAGGGTGGAAATTTAGTGGTAAACGGCCAAATTCGCCGTAACCCTGCAACCACAAACGGTATTCTTAACTATACCCAAAGTGGGGGAAATGTAAAAATTAACGGACAGGCTGCAATACCGGGAAATGCCAAACTTGAGGTGTGCAATCCTGGAAGCGCATTTAACATGTCGGGGGGAACCTTAACTATTGTTCGCGGAGGTGGAACTACCTACGGTGATTTATACCTACGACCCGCAGCCGGCACGGTTACCGGTGGCGAGATTATTTTTACCCAAGGTCCAGCTGTTAGTCTTGTTCAGAACTACCTCCTAGATGCTAACGTGCCATTAAACAGTTTGACCATTACCGGCACCAATGGACGCAATGCAACGGTTAAGCTGCTTATTAGCCCACTAACTTTAAATGGCAACCTTACCATAAGTAATGGGAATAGCATATTTGATGCCAACACGAACTATAACATTAATGTAACCGTAAAGGGTGGATTCACCAATAATGGTTCCTACAAACACTATAATAACCTTACTACTTTTAGTGGTGGAGCCCAATCGATTCAAGGTTCTTCGGCTACCGACTTTTACGATTTGGTGGTGAATCCCGTTACCTCGCTCTCGCTAATTAGGGATATTACCGTTTTCAATAACCTAACCCTCAGCTCGGGTCAGCTACTCAATAGCACCTTTAATATTAACTTAAAGGGCAATCTTGTAAATAATGCCAACTACGATGGTGACGCCGTCCAGGGAGGGGTTATTCTCAATGGTAGCGTCTTGCAGCACATCTCCGGCACAGGAACCTTTGGCCGGTTAGAGCTAAATAACTCTGCCGGTGCTAGAACCGAGAGCAGTATTACCCTTCAAAAGAATTTGAGGCTTACTGCTGGGATTATGGACATTAATAAGTACCTTATGACCTTAGGGGCTGCCAGTACCATTGAAGGAAGTTCGTTTGGACCCACCAAAATGATCGCTTCCGACGGCGTATTTAGTAACGTAGGATTAAGTAAATACTTCAGCATCTACAGCGGTGCTCTGCAAACATTCACCTACCCCATAGGGACATCGGGAAAATACACTCCTGCTGTTCTATCCTATACCGACATTACCAACACGGGATACATTAGGGTTAACAACATCAACGATAACCACCCCGGAGTGCTCGATCCTAACAATGTTTTACACTACTACTGGGAGGTTGAAAGTAACGGTATTCAAGGGTTTCAAGGATCGCTAGTTTTCAACTACCTGCAGGCAGATGTTAGGGTTACAGGTGCAAATACTGAGGCAGAGTATATTGCTGCGGCGCTGCTCGTTCCTGGAACCAGCTGGATAAAATCAGGCCCAGGTGGGAATGACTTAACCGATAATGTTTTTGATCTTATTAATGAGATTAAATTCGATTTTCCCACCTCCAATAACCTTAGCGGTGAATATACCTGCGGTATCGATGCGGCGTTACCCAATGAGGTACCCCAGTTTAAAAGTATTAAGGATGGAAATTGGAATGACCCAACCGTATGGACTCAAACGGGTGGCGATCCCTACACGCTTACTAGCGGCCCCAATGGATTTATTGTTACAATAAGTGCAGCAGATACTGTATCCATCGACGCCAACTATGCATTTACTTACAGAATGACAATTGATGGAACATTGAAGGTGGTTTACCCCTTCATGGGAAATAACTTTGGTACGGTTGAGGGAAGTGGTAAGCTCTACCTCGAAAGTGCCACCTTCCCAGCAGGTCGTTATACCGATTTCCTAAGCTGCGCAAATAATGCTACGCTGGAGTATGGAGGAACCTTAGACTATACTTTGATTTCCGACCTTTATACCTCCATTCCTAATCTCTACTTCAGCGGAACCGGTACTAGAACGCTACCCAATAAAGATCTGACCATTTGCAACCGACTACTAATTGACGGCCCAACACTCGACAATAGCCTAAGCAATAAAAAGCTAACCATTCAGGGCACCATGGAACGGTATAATACCGGTAAATTTATTAGTGGCAGCGGTGCTGGCGCCACTGTTAGCTTCGAGGGTAGTGGACCCCAAACCATTGGTGGATCATTGGGTGATTTTACCGGAGTAAATAAATTTAACAATTTTGCCATAAACAATAGCAGTGGACTTACCGTTAATGCTGGAGGTGCCATGGAAGTGGCCGGCAACTTAATGTTGACCGCTGGCAATATAACCACCTCCTCTGCAAACGCATTAACCATTACCAATACTGCAATTAACTGCGTGGTGCCTTCCGGTGGTAGCTCAACCTCCTATGTAGATGGGCCATTGACTAAAAAAATAAACCCGGGCGAAAGTTTCTTCTACCCAATTGGGAAGGGAACCGTATTGGGAAACAAGTTGACCCTTACCCAAACAGCAACCGGAACTCAGCTTTGGACAGCGGAGTACTTTACTCCAAACTCTACATACACCAGCTTTACTGCACCACTATCGTACGTAAACTCGCACGACTACTGGACAGTAAGTGGCACATCAGGAAACCAAGCGGTAATTAATTTGGACTGGGATCCATCCAGCGATCTAACTCCATTAATGACCCAAAACGGACTACCCGATATGCGGGTAGCCAGCTATAACACCGGAACCAGCAAATGGGAAGAGATAACCTCGGGGGCAACGGGTAACAACAATAATGGAACTGTATCTACCTCAAGTGTTACAACTATACCTGCCGGAGGTGCAATCGATTTTACCACTGCCTGTATAAACATTGTAAAACCAAGAGCAAAACTTAATCCATCTGGTCCAGTGTGCGGTGGTAGCGGTATACCAATGCTATTTACGGGTGTAAACTCATCGAACCTTAATTTCATTTTAAACTACAACAAAGGCGGGGTAGCACAACCAGCGGTAACCGTAAATGCGTTACCCTATATTTTGCCCACCGATGCAACAGGAACTACCTATCAGCTTACAAGCTTTACATACAACAATCCGCCAAACGCTGGCCCAATTATAACTGGGGTGGTTGATCCGGCAACTATTACATCCTACACGGTTCCCGATGTAGCCAATGCGGGACCTAACCAATCCCTCTGCGGTGCTAGCACCGCAAACCTTGCCGGGAATGATCCTTCAATTGGTTTTGGAGTATGGACCATAGTTTCAGGCACTGGAGGTACCGTGGTCGACCCTACCGTTTATTATAGTGTATTCAACGGTACCCTTGGTTCTACCTATACCCTTCGATGGACTATTAGCAATGGAAGCTGTAGCTCCTTCGACGATGTAATTGTGAGCTTCCCATTGCTTCCATTGCAGCCATCTGCAATCTTAGGCAACAACCCGGTTTGCCCAGGTACTACGGGCGTTCTCTATGCCGTTACCAACGACCCATCCGTTACCTATACGTGGACATATACGGGAGTAAATGTTACGATAACCGGTAGTGGAAATACGAGAAGCATCGATTTTGCCGACAATGCCTCTGGCGGTACTCTAAGCGTAACAGCAACCAATGGGTGTGGAGATAGTGCTCCTCAAACACTTAACATTGTAGTAAACCCCATTCCCACAGCAACATTAACCTCCGATGGAGGGGGCGTCGTGTGCGAAAACGATCAGGCCACCCTTCACCTAGGCCGCAGCGGTGCCGGAACAACCTACACCTACTTCCTCACCCTACCCGATGCAAGCGTGGTTTCCTTCGACCAGGTTGCCGCACCGCTCAACCCCTACGATTACCTTACGGCCAACCTTCCGTGGATTGGACCAGCCGTAAATACACCATACATCTACAAGCTAAGGGTGGTGAATTCCACCACCGGATGCTCCAGTACCGAGGTGCAAACTACAGTTAACGTATACAAAACCCCGGAAACCGGACCGGAATACCACATTTCGAATACGTTTGGATATTGAGAGTTAGACTGTAGACATTTAGGCTATAGGCTATAGGTAGATACCTAATAACCTTTAACATCAAACAAAATCCCCGGCCGGGTTGGTCGGGGATTTGTTTTTTTGGGGGATTAGGTTATTGACTTTAGCCAAGTCACCTTGTAACTCGTAACCTGTAACTCTAAAAGCAAATTAGGATATTCGCGGGTTAGGAGGTTAGGAAAAAAGGCTGCAGGCATTCACACGTTTAATATGGACATGCACTATGCACCTTATGGCGGTTGCGGTGCAGGGTAGCGGTAGAGCAACGAACAACGATGGAGCGTGCACCGCTGCTCGCTAAGCCATATCTCTTCTACAAACATTGCACCCCGCTGGGGTGCTGAATGGTGTTTTGCACAATAGGTGGGTTCCTTGTTCCTTGTTCCTTGTTCCTTGTTCCTTGTTCCTTGTTCCTTGTTCCTTGTTCCTTGTTCCTTGTTCCTTGTTCCTTGTTCCTTGTTCCTTGTTCCTTGTTCCTTTTGTCTTTTAACTTTTAACCCCGATGAATCGGGATCTTCGCTGCGCTCCGACTTTTATCTCTAAAAGCAAATTAGGGTATTGTGGGTTAGAATGTTAGGAAAAAAGGCTGTAGGTTTTCGGTCATCAACTTCTGTCTTCTGTCTTCTGTCTTCTGTCTTCCGACTCCGGTCTCCGTTCTCTTTAGCCACCTTTCGGCGATTGCGGTGCAGGAAATCGATAGCGCACTGAACAATATTGGAGCGTGCACCGCTGCGCACTAAACCATACCTCTTCTACAAAGATTGCACCCCGCTGGGGTGCCGGGTCTTCCAATTCTTTTATCTTCACAGAGTTACACCGAGGTTTCGCAGGATTTTACAGGGAAAAAGGAACAGAATTTAAACCGTTGATGGCACCTGCAAATCTTCGGTCTTCTCCCCTTTCACCAACATTTTGGGCCTTCAGAACGAGCTGGTTAATGCATTGCTAGTGGAGCGGCGTAAGGGGCAACGCCCCGAAATGTGACAGCACATGGCTCTGCTTCGCGTCGCCATGTGTATTCGAATTCCACGTTAATGCTAGCCCTGAAGGGGCGAGATGTATGGTAGGATGAAGCATGAACGCGATGTAATTAAGATGGTAAACTTTCACGCAACTTTGTGGGCGTGCTCTATTAACCCACGCTGATTGCGGTGCAGGAAATCGATAGCGCACTGAACAATATTGGAGCGTGCACCGCTGCTCGCTAAACCATATCTTTTCTACAAAGATTGCACCCTGCTGGGGTGCCGTGGTTTTGGACTTTCGGCTTCCGACTCCAGCCTTCTGACTCTTTTGCTACACAAAATTCCATTGAGCACACACAGAGTTTCACAGAGAAATATAGGCTATAGGTTAGCCGTTTTGCCTTCGGCGACCTGTCTGGCCACATGACGGAGCTCCCGCAGAATGCAGATGACCCAGATTACATCCTATTTTTTGCAGTAGAAGTTTAACGCTTCTAATCAGAATAGGTCCATTGGGTTAATGGTGAGAAACTCTTTCCAGGAGAGCCCTTTATTCTCAATCAGGTATATCTTATGTGGATTGAATCTTTGCTTGAAAACAGCTAGACCTGCGGTATTCTTTGATGCGTTGCTCTTAATCTCAATGGCAACAACTTTGTTGTGTTTCTCCAAAATAAAGTCAACCTCGCTATTTCTTTCGCGCCAGTAGTAAACTGAAAGATCATTCTTTACTGAATGGTTTACAAGGTGCGAACCAACACATGATTCAACCACCCTACCCCAACCGGCAGGGTCGATAAGTTCCTCTGCTTTACTGCTTCCCTTTTGAGCGCTAAGCAGCGCATTGTTGTATACTTGAAATTTGGGGCTGCTGGAACGTTTGCGGATTTCGCCCGAAGAGTATTTCTCAATTCCACCCAACAGCCCCGCTGTTTCGAGCAGATTAAGATAGTGCGATAGCGTGGTTGTATTGCCAGCATCCTGGAGCTGCCCCAGCACTTTTGTGTAGGACAAAATCTGGCCCGAATATAGACAACCTAGCTCAAAAAGGTTCTTCAAGAGGGCGGGCTTATCTATTCTGGTTAGCATAAGTATATCCTTGGAAATGCTTGTTTCAATGAGCGAGTCCCTCACATATTTCTTCCACCTCGGTTCATCGCCAATAAGCTCGGCACTACCGGGATATCCACCAAACCATGCATAGGTCTCCTCATCCCAGCCAAATGCCCGGTTCATTTCGGAAAATGACCAGTGCGACAGGTAAAGTATTTCGAACCGACCAGTGAGCGACTCCGTTAATCCTGTTTGAAGTAATAATCGCGACGAGCCCAGCAAAATGACCTTTAGGGGGGTTCCGTTCCTCGAGTCCTCGTCCCAAAGCTTCTTGACAGTCTCACTCCAGTTGGATATTTTTTGAACCTCGTCAATAATCAGCAGATATTCACCGAGTGACTGGGCTTTAATTTTAATGCGCACAGCTTCCCATACCTGCTCCAGCCAAACTGTGCTGGTAGCTGCAACCGCATCAGCCGACTGGAAAGTGCATAGCACAGGTAGCTGCTTATACAGCTGATTCACCATGGTGGTTTTTCCTACTTGCCTAGGACCCATTACCACCTGAATAAACCTTCTTGGTTCTTCAATTCGCTTTTTAAGTATCTGCAATTCTGCGCGTTCGAACATATTTTACATTTTACTCAATACCATGAGTAAAATTACTCATAATGATTAACAAAATCAAATTGGACCACCGTTGATAAAGAAAAATCCCAGGCCGGGTGGAGTTAGACTGTAGACATTAAGGCTGTAGGTAAATACCAAACAAACTTTAGCATCAAACAAAATCCCCGGCCAGTTGGTCGAGGACTTTATTTTGGGATGAATTAAAGTTGTAGGTTTTCGGTCATCAACTTCTGTCTTCCGACTCCGGTCTCCGTTCTCTTTTGCTACACAGAGTTACACGGTGGGCACACAGAGTTTCACAGAGGAATTGGGGATGTAGGTAGATAACGAATAACCTTTAACATCAAACAAAATCCCCGGCCAGTTGGTCGAGGATTTTATTTTGGGATGAATTAAAATTGTAGGTTTTCGGTCATCAACTTCTGTCTCCCGACTCCGGTCTTCTGACTCTTTTGCTACACAGAGTTTCACTGAGAAATTGAGGCCGGAGGCTGCACCGTTATTTTTTCACAAAAAATACATTTTTACAAACATCTTTTTGCGATTTTAAACATCTTTTCAAACGTCTTTGTGTGTTCAGATGCTTAAATATGTTTTTTAGGGGGATTAGGCTATTGACTTTAGCCAAGTCACCTTGTAACTCGTAACCCCGATGAATCGAGATCTCCGCTGCGCTCCAACTCGTCACTATTTTATCACAGAGTTACACGGTGTTTTCACAGTGTTTCACAGAGGGATTGAAGCTTGAAACAGTGCATCTGTGGACTCCTAGGTAACTTCGTCACCTGTTACTTGTAACTCTTTTAAATGGGCAAAGCATACTAAAACATGGACAATTCTCATTACTCAGAAGTTGAATTATTTCCACATACAATTGATGGGATGTCGATATTTTCCGACCTACGGATAAACTTTAGGTAGAAGATCACGCTACTTACTTTTAAAGTCCTGAACAGGATCAATATTAATTCTGGTATTCGCTTGGGGTGCTGAATGTGTCTGTAAATACTCGCCAATCCAATCTTCTTCAACCAATGAGGAGTGAGTTTCTCTTTGCCTGCCAATACATCAATCATACCACCACAGGGTATGATAACACAACCATTGAGTAACGGTCGAAGTTTTGTTGCCAGCAGTTGCTTCTCTGGTGTGGGCAAACCAAGAAGTAAAAGGTTCGGTTTGGAATCAACAATCTTTGCAATAATTTCAACCTCCTGAGCCCTGTCATAAAAGCCATCAATACCAGCCAAAACATTGATATTAGGATGGTTGATTTTAAGATTAGCATTGGCTTGAGCATTTGATTCCGATGTGCCACCAACAAGCATGATCTTGGAACCGCTATTTGCTGCAATATCAATGGCAAGAAGGGTTAACATGGGAATTGAAATGTCATATTTAAGCTTAAACCCAAATAACTTGGCCAATAGATAAAAAAGCCGACCATCGGTAACCATTACATCAAATTTCTGAGCTGTTTTATGGTATGATGGATATTTTTTAAGATAGGAGAGTACAGCCAACGAGTATCCATAGTAGATTTTTGCTGGAGTATTATTCACCATACCTTGCTCAATAGAAAAGATGAGCTCCTCCTCGCTGAATACAGATATTTTTAAACCAAAAAAATTAACTGAAGGTAAATCACAAAAAATCATATTATGCCTTAAAATAGAAGTAAAAATAATGTATATCCGTAAAGTGTCATAATCCTGTAATATTGGCTACCACTAGCCTATCGAAGATTTTATCACCAAAATACCTTCTGTTTAATTTGTATACGAACTCATCAAGGTACTGCTGTAGAT
>DATKVT010000195.1 GCA_035529935.1 Williamwhitmania sp.
AGCACATCAAACCGATCGAGGTCAAGAAGCACGGGAAGCTGGCCAAAAGCATTTTTAAATATGGTCTAACCTACATCGCAACTGTGCTGCTAAACGCTTATTATCAAGACAATATCGGAATATTTAAATTTTTGTCATGTAGTTAGGTGTATTTCATAATGTGCTAAAAACAATTTACATATACGGAAAAACTGTACATACACACCCACATTGGTATGTGTTGTGCGGTTTTAACCGTATCATACCCAAATCTACAATTAATTTACAGAGCGTCAAAAGGCGCCTTAATTATTTTAGGCTTTGGTTACCCACATGGGCGTAAATCTTGGCTGCTGGGGTAGCCCAAGCGGATGGTGGCACTGCTTGTCCGGCCTATTATCGATTCATTCCGAGCGGAACTTTCAAATATGCTTACGAATAGCATAGGCTATTCTTTCCAATCATACTTAGTTGTATCACATCCACACCTTATTTTCTTTGCCACATTATCGTAGTTTTTTATTGACACCTTTGGTCGTTTGCAGGTTGATTCCTGACAATAAAAAATAGTATCAAGCTCTTTCATGTCTGCCCAAAATGCTTTTAAGTCACCAAGTTTTGGATTAAATGGATTGTCGTGAGAAAGTAAATTTCCAAGCAAAGAAGAGTTTGCAACACGGTCTATGATAGGAATTTTTGCTTTTAAATCCTGACCTCCATTTCTGTTTATTTTTGATTTTAACTCATTCAATAATTCATCAGGCATTCTCTTTTCATTCACATCATTTAGTCTGAAACTTACTTTAACATCTAAATTCAAACAAATATCTTTTAGCTTGGCTTCCAAATATTTTCGTATTGGATTTCCAAGTGTTTCAACAGAACTGTTTGCCAGTTCTCGTTCAATATATTCTTTTAGGTCGCTTGGTTTTTCTTCAAGGTGTGCACCTTTCGATTCAGTCCATTTAATTTCTCCAATTATCCAACCTTTTCTTTTTGCTAATTGTTGAACATAGTTATACCATTCCGTTTCGTGTGTTAGAATAATGAATTGATAATTTGCAAACTTTTCAAATAACAAATCTGCAAAGCGTTTTCTGTGTGTAGAGTCAAAACTTGATATAACATCATCTAACACGATGAAATTATTTTCATTGTTAAAAGCGATTACAGAAGCCAGAAAAAATGAAATTCCGAAACAATTTAAGTGTGATTCGCTAAAATATTTTTGTGGTGGAGAAACCCAAGTATCATTGTATTTGTATTCAATAGTGATACCGTTTAGTTCATCGTCTTCACCAATGGTTACAATCCTGATTTCGTGAAATTGTTCATCAGGATTCATAAATTCATAGTAATCGTTGATGTATGTGGAAAACGTGTTTATGAAGCTTTCCAATCCCTCTTTTTGGCGTTTTACAAATTCATTGAAAATAAGTTCTAAGGAGTTTTTTTGGTATTCTAATTTACTTCTATCTTTCTCAAAACGTTTTATTTTCAAAAATGCATCTTTTGCAGCAGAAATATTTGCATAAAGTTCTGTTGATTTATCATTTTTAATTGCAGACTGTATTACTTCAAATCTTGTGTTAATTAGCTCTTGTACTTTGAAATCATTTTCAGTTAAAATCAATATGTTATTCGCTGGTAGTTTATTTCCAGAAGTGACTTTCTCATTGGCTGATTTTAGATATTCACTAAGTTTGTCGCTCAAACTACTTATTGCATTTTTGATATTCTCATTTTCTGCTTCATTAAGCAAGGCATTATTAGCGGTAAAATCAAGACGTTTTAATCGTTCTATTATAATGTCGGCAACAGATTTTTTAGTATTATCAAAAACAACTTTCTTTTTAGATGATTCTTCAATTTCTCTTAACCTGCGCTGAATGTCTTCTTTTAATTCGTCAAGATTTTTTTGCTGCAAACACAAGGGGCAGCTATCTTCTTTATGAAATTTCTTTGTTATAACAGTTTCTCCTGATTTTAACAGTTCTGCCAAAAATGTTTGCATAATACTTTGAACATCTTCGGCAATTTTATTAAACTCAATAAAGTACTTTTTATATTCCTCGTCAATGAATGATATTTCACCTTTAAGCGTTGAAAGTGTTTTATTAGTGTTTTCTAAAAATTGGAGTTCAGACAGTTGCTTTGTATTAGCAGGTTTTTTGATATGATTCAAAACCTTGTCAATATCTTCAATAGAGTGTACTGTAATTCCAATTTTTAATGGTTCAATAATCTCATTGATTATTTCAAACAAATTGTTCTCTTGGCTGACTGCTGCTCCAATTTTTGCAATTAGAGTTTGTTTTTCGTTGTTGATTTGTGCTTCAAAATTTTGTGTTTTTATTTCCGATTTCAATGAATTAAACACCTTTCTTAAAACGTCTTTTGTTTTTGTAACATCTGAAAAACCGATAATGTCTGACAAGTATTTGAGTTTATCGCCCTTTGTTTGGTCAATGAAATCTCGCAAAAACTGGTATCTAAGCAATAAATTTTCGCTTTGAGATGCAGAATAGTACTTCTGAAAATCATCTGACAAATTAGATATTTCTGATATTAGTTTCCCTCTTTTGCTAAACAAATTCTTTGTATTATCAATCGCATTTCTGTTGTATGATATAGCAATAGAAGATGTCTCAGATTCCTTTTGATTTGAATTTCGTAAAGCATCTTTCAAATCAATTTCGCTACCCGATAAATGAGAAACTTTATCTTGGTAAAACCACTCAATAGCATCAGAAATGCTACTTTTTCCTGTTCCATTATCACCATAAAGCAGAACAGATTTTTCATTAAGTGGTAAAAAAATGGACTTTCGTATTCCTCTGATACCTGTTATTGTAATGTTCTTAATTTTCGTTTCCATTTTCTGTTCGAATTTTTTGTAGCTCATTGACCACATTTTTGTCGGTTAGTTTACCGTTAGCGTACAATTCAGCCAAACCTTGGGCTATCTTATTATCAACGTTTTCAATAGATGAAATCCTATTAAAAAAATCATCTAAAATTTCTTTCCCTGATTTTACTTTATTTTCTTCCATTGTGTTTTATTTGAAATAACGCCAATCAATCTTAAAACTTGTTGTAATCGTATTGTTAAGTATCTCAAATCCTGTTTTATTATTGCAAATAGGATATACGCCATAATTTTCAACAAAATTCAAAATGAAATAACTTTCTAAATCTTCTACCCTGAAATCCCAAATATTTCTTAGCATTTCAAAGTTTATATAAGTAAACCATAGTGGTTCAACCTTCCTGTAATTTACTAATCCTACATTTTTGGATTTACCTTCAAAATGTCCAATTAGTCGGCTTCCTATACTATTTGTCCTTTTCTCGCTCATTCCTATGTAAAGCAACTTAGATTTGTCAAAAGGGTATTGAACTTGAGTCCTAGAACTGAAAATAAAATACAAGCCTGTTATACCATTTAAAGGTTTAATATTTTTTGCTTCAAATGACATTGGACTATCAAAATAGATAGTAACAGTTTTATTTTCTGATTCGCTAGTCATAATCAAATCTTACATTTTGTGTAATGTAAGCACTTAATGAGTTCCCACTCTTAGCTAAAAGTTTCATTTGTTCTACGTGGTGTTTACCTGCTTTACTATAACTGTAAGAATACAATTTTCCACCTTTGAACCAAACAATGATTCTTTCATCTTCAATTTGAAAATGGGTAACTTGCGAATTGCCTCTTCTATTTAGGTATTTTTCCATAATAACTAAAATTCAACATCCCATCTTGGATTATAAGTATTAGAGGTAATCTCTATATCGTTGATTGAGTCAATCAAGAAGCCTCTAATGCCCTTCTTTTTAACATCAAACCCATAAAAATATTCAATACCATTTTTAATCCTAAAACTATATGGCTCAACTTCTCTCAACCCTTCATTTGAGCCATCTTTTTCAGTGTAATCTAATAAAATCGTTTTTAGATTTCGACCTGCTTCAATAATTAAGTCTTTCATAACTGTGATTTATTTAGTTCATGGTTCTTCAATTGTGCGTAAGTTATAATTTGGCTTTTCTTTTAACACGTAACACAACTCGCTTATATGTGCGAAAAAACTGTATAAACACAGCCATTTTGGTATGTATTGTACGGTTTTAACCGGATAGAACCGAAATCTACAATTAATTTTTGAATTGTCATAAGATAAATTTATTTTAGTTAAGTTTCATGTGCATAAACGAGTGTATGCTTTGCTTCTGAATTATTCTTAACAGTTTCAAATCCCTTGCAACCCTGCAACCAGCCCTCTCTCCCACCCCAACCCCTTGCCTGGCGTGCCCCCTTGCAAGTTTTAACACCTTCTTAGCGTAGGTTTTAGGCATCTGTACGAAGTTTTTCGGCTTCTGTACGAAAGGTTTGCGCATTTGTACGCAGGTTTTGGCCATTTGTAAGCAAGGTTTAGGCATTTGTAGGCAAGGTTTAGGCGTCTGCACGAAGGTTTTACCCCTCTGTACGAAGTTTTACCCTCCCCGGCAAAGGGTTTCAGCGGGTTGCAAAAAAAAGCGCCACCGCAAAAGGGTGGCGCTGAATGCTACTGGGCATGAACTACTGCTCCGTGGTGTTCTCCTTGTTCGATTTTGAATGTTTACGGATATACTTTCGGGAATGGATTCCTACCATGGGCTTTAGCCCATGGCTATTAATATGCAACCTCTCCGAGGTTAAGTTTGGGGGCGAAAAATGTTGCGTCGGTATAGGTTCTAGAAGTAAATTGTTGGAATAAAGGAAACGCACATCCATGC
Organism: Williamwhitmania sp.; assembly: GCA_035529935.1. Classification (NCBI taxonomy): domain Bacteria; kingdom Pseudomonadati; phylum Bacteroidota; class Bacteroidia; order Bacteroidales; family Williamwhitmaniaceae; genus Williamwhitmania; species Williamwhitmania sp. The sequence continues at coordinate 4,759 of DATKVT010000195.1, forward strand.
GTCTCTACATCCGTTGAATTCTCTTAATTCTTTAACTCCTTTCTTAATTCCTTTCGGTGATTGCGGTGCATGGCAGGCAGGTAAATTTTGAAACTATTTCAGCGTGCACCGCTTGCTCTTGGTATAACCTCTTACCCACGGCTAAAGCCGTGGGCTATGTGTATTCTTGGAATGTTTTAGGGGTAAAAAATATTTCGCTCCTGCTGGTTGTGGAACTCTTTTACCGATAAAAAGGAGACGCACATCCATGCGTCTCTACTCGGTTGCATTCTCTTAACTCTTTTACTTCTCTGACTTCTCTGACTTCTTTAACTTCTTCTAACTTCCTCTAACTCCTTCTAACTTCCTCTAACTCCTTCTAACTTCCTTCTTCTAAAAACTCTGTCGCAGCCGGAAGAATACCAGCCCAATATTTTGGTAGATGCCGCCGGAGCTGAGGTGGAACACCTGGCTGCTGAGGTCTACCTCCAGATTATCGGAAAGCGAGTAGGTGGCCGAGGGTCCAAAGTAGAAGGCGTTGGGCTGGCTGTAGGCCATGGCCGCAAGGCTCACCGAAAGCAGCGGCGTTACGGGGTAGCTTACCTGCGCAAAGGCGGAATACTTCGAGAAGGAGAGGTTTTTAATGTCGAGTGGACGGTAGTAGTAGTTAAAGAAGCCGATGTTGCTGCTGTCGGTAGCAAAGCCGTTGTAGAACACTTCCCCCTGCAGCGACAGCGAGTTGGCAAAGGAGTAGCTGCCACCCACCGAGGCAAGCAAATGCCCCTGTGCGCCACCAAAATTGGAGATGGGACGAATGTAGGTAACCTCGCCATCGAAGCCGGCACCACCAATGCTCCCCGACCAACCGGCACCGGCAAACACATCGCTGCCCTTGAGTTCACCACCTAGCAGCTGAATGTCGTAACCCCAGTGGTTAAACTTGTAGAGAAAACCAACGGTGACAGTGCTATCGTGCTCCATCTTCACCGCCATATCGACCGTGGAAAACGAGCTTGGGTAAAGCGAAAGGCGCACGGCATCGCTACCCGGACGCTCCTCGTAGTCGAAGTCGAAGAAGGAGTAGGAGTTAAACACGTCGTTGGCGTTCCATACAAAGGTCTGCCCCCAGTTTATGCGCTGCCGACCCACGCGCAGGTCAAGCCCCTGCTGGTGGTAGTCGAGCCAAAGCCTATCGGCGGTAATATTTAGAAAGTATGAGCTACCCGAGGCAATATTCTTGGACATATCCACAAAACCGGGGTCATTATCGGCCATGGCGGTGTAACCGGGAATTTGCTTCACAAAATCTCCATAAATAAGACGGTTGCGCAACCCCAGCCCCGCCGAAAAGTGCGACGAAGGTGCCCACTGGAAGTTAAGTCGATTATGGAACATGTTCTCCGAAAGCCAATCGCCCTTGAGCGACTCAATCAGGTTGGTGTTCATAAACTTAACGTAACCGCCAACTGTAAGTGGCGAGGCTGTAGAGTCCACCACTTGTGCATTTGCAGAGGTTATGGCCAAGAGTAGCGCACCAAGAATAAAGCCATTTTTTTTCATGAAACGTTGTTTAATGCGATCGTTGAAAAATATTTGTTGATCCCCTACACTATTATTTGCCATCAACGGCATTGTTGTTGTCACAGCAATCGACCATCTCCTTAAGGCAGCCGAGAACCGAGCATACAATAAGCCTCACTACCTGCAATATGGTACGAAACATAAAAAACATCTTTTCAAAATTTATAGGTTAAGTATTACGTGCGAATTTTTCACTGCGGCGAATCGGCCATCTCCTTTCGTCCATTCTTTGTAATGACATCGGAAACAACCTTGCCATCCTCCACGGTAATCACGCGGCGTGCCTTTTGTACCACACGCTGGTCGTGGGTGGAGAAAACGAAGGTAACCCCCTCCTCCTTGTTAAGCTTTAGCATAATATCGAGGAGTGTTGCGGTGGATTTGGAGTCGAGGTTGGCGGTTGGTTCATCGGCTAGCACAAACTTGGGGTGCGATGCCAATGCACGAGCCACGGCCACGCGTTGCTGCTGTCCACCCGAAAGCTTCGATGGACGGCTGTTAATCCTATCGCCTAACCCCACAGAAGTTAGAAGATTCTTGGCTCGCTCACGCCGCTTTGTCTTATCCACACCCTGAAGGTGCATAATAAACTCCACATTCTCCTCGGCTGTAAGCACGGGAATAAGGTTGTAGGACTGGAACACGAAGCCAATGTTCCGAAGCCTAAAGTCGATGAGCTGCGACGAAGAGAGCTGGCTCAGCGCCGTTCCATCCACCACAACATCGCCTTCGGTAGGAGTATCGAGTCCCCCTATGAGGTTAAGAAGAGTGGTTTTCCCACTTCCCGATGGCCCCACAATTGCAGTAAACTCTCCCTGTGCCACGGTTAGGTTGATGCCGTTCACTGCCTTTACCTCTACTTCGGTTTCCCGATATATCTTCTTTAAGTCTTTAATTTCTATTACGTTCATGATATTCTGGGTTTAAAAAGAAACATGAGTTAAACAATAAAAAAACTAATCCTGTCGCAGGGCTTCCACTGGCTTTAGCTTTAGGGCTCTTATTGCCGGAAAGATGGAGGCTACGAGTCCCGTGGTTAACACCAGTGCCGTAACCAGCAGAAGGAAGAAAATATCGATATGAGGGTAAACCACTGGCGAGTAACCTATGGCTCTCAATCCCTGAGAAAAGCTGCTCAGGTCGATACCAGAATGCGAGGTAAGCAGCACCGTTCCATAACCCAAAGCAATACCCACAACACCTCCAGTAAGGGTAAGCAGCACGGTTTCGAACATTATCATGCTAAACACACGCCCTTTACTCATTCCAACAGCCATGAGCATGCCCAGCTCCCTGACACGCTCCAGAATTACCATGAGCATGGTGTTTACAATTACAAAGCCCAGCGCAAGCAAGATTATAACCATAAAGCTAATTAGTGAAATCAGCATCATACCGTCTATCATGCCC
>DATKVT010000196.1 GCA_035529935.1 Williamwhitmania sp.
AGTAAGCGCCCGGAACCGCTTACGGTGGCTATGGCGGCGGGGTACCACCCCTTCCCATTCCGAACAGGGCCGTTAAGCCCGCCAGCGCCGATGGTACTGCCGCAAGGTGGGAGAGTAGGCCGCCGCCGGTTTTTTGTCCCGGGCTCACCTGAGCTCGGGACTTTTTTTTGCCCCATACTCACCAATGCATAAGTCCAGCAGGGTCTCTATCTCCTTTAAACTCCTTCAGGAAAAACTGCAATTTGTCGTTAATAGCAATCCCTTAAATTTCCTGCAATACAGCTTAATGCATTGGATAGACCACTATACCATTCTATGTGTTCATACCATTTGATTTACTAACTTTGTGGCTGAATTGTTAACAAATTGCAAAGTGATATTTCCAGATAATTTTGAAAATAAGCTAGGCTTCGATAAGGTTAGAACAAAAGTTTCGGAACTTTGTAATACTGAAGGAGGTAGAGAAAAACTTGAAGCAATACGTTTCAGCCATTCCTTTGAGGAGGTAGAACAATGGCTTGCGCTTGCAAATGAGATGAAGACCATTATTCTGATGGAGAACACTTTTCCAGGAACTGGTTTTACAGATTTTGCTCATCTAATCAAGCACATCAGGATTGAAGGTACATTTCTAGAAGCGGAAGATCTTTTTAAACTTCGAAACGCATTAAGTGTTGTCCGTAGCCTTGCCATTTTTTTTCGACGCGAAGAGAGTGTCAAATATCCTAAACTTAAAGAATTAGCCCACCCAGTATCTGTATCCCCTACATTAATTGAGCGTATTGACTATGTTGTGACTCGTAACGGTAAGGTTAAGGATAATGCTTCACCTGAGCTGCAAAATATACGCAGAGCAATTTCTGAAAAGCAATCGTTAGTTTCTCGAAGACTTCAATCTATTCTTAAAACCGCACAGGCGGATGGATTAGTTGATGAAGATGCTGCCATCTCGATAAGAGATGGTAGGGCAGTAATCCCTGTGCCTGCTGGCAATAAGCGTAAACTTAAGGGTTTGATTTTAGGAGAATCGGCTACAGGGAAAACTTTTTTTGTAGAGCCAGTGGAGGTAGTTGAATTAAACAATGAGATTCGAGAGTTGGAGTTCGAAGAACGACGCGAAGTTGTTCGAATTTTATCGGACTTGGCTGACTTTATTCGACCTTATATTCCTGAACTTCTTGATGCTGCTGATTTTTTATCTACGATAGATTTTATTCGTGCCAAAGCCCTTTATGCCATTAGGATTGAAGGGGTAATGCCGCTACTTAATAATACTCAAAAAGTTGAGTGGATTAATGCTCGGCATCCATTACTTGAGATGGCTCTACGAAAAGAAAAAAAGACCATCGTGCCGCTTAGCATTACATTGGGAGAGAATGGTCGAATACTAATAATTTCTGGACCAAATGCGGGTGGCAAATCGGTATGTCTTAAAACGGTTGGACTACTGCAGTATATGCTTCAATGTGGCTTTTTGGTTCCAATGTCAGAGAATTCAGAAGTAGGTATTTTCAAACATTTGTTAGTCGATATTGGTGATGAGCAGAGCCTTGAGAACGATCTTAGTACCTATAGCTCACACCTGTTTGCCATGAAGGCGTTCATTCGCCATGCCAGCAAGGAATCACTTGTTCTTATCGACGAATTTGGAACAGGAACAGAGCCATCGCTGGGCGGTGCTATTGCTGAGTCCATTTTGGAACGCTTGTCGGAACAAGGAAGTTGGGGTGTTATTACAACGCATTATACCAACCTAAAGCTGATGGCCGGCAGGGTTGCGGGGATTCAAAATGGTGCAATGCTTTTTGATGTTGTCAATATTCAACCACTTTTTCAGTTGGAAATTGGGAAGCCGGGAAGTTCGTTTGCGTTTGAAATTGCTCATAAGATTGGCTTGCCCGACGATGTTTTGTCGGCAGCACGTGAGAAGGCTGGGACTGCCCATATCGATTTTGAAAAGCAGCTCAGGGCCATCTCCAGAGATAGACACTACTGGGAAGAGAAGAGGGTTGGGGTGAAGAATGCAGAAAAAAAGTTAGAGCAGCTTATTCTGAAATATGAGACTGAACTTACCGATCTTCAAACTCATCGAAAATCGGTTGTTGAGAAAGCAAAACAGGATGCAAAGGAGATTCTCTCTGGTGTAAATCGTCAGATTGAAAACACTATTCGAACCATCAAGGAATCGAATGCAGAGCGAGAGAAAACGAAAGAGGTGCGTCAGGAGTTGGAAACTTTTAGGGCAACGATAGAGGAACCCGGTGCTTCAGCTGACGAGTGGGTTGTAAGGAAGATGGAGCAGCTGAAGGAAAAACAGCGCCGAAAAGTTGATGTTGGGAAAGCACAAATGCCCGTCGACCAAGAGCCAGTCGAATCTAAGGTGGATGCACCCCTTAAAAAAGGAGATAAGGTTCGCTTCAAGGGGCGCGATGCTCTAGGAGAAATTGTTGAAGTTGCTGAAAAAAATATTATTGTTGCCTTTGGCAGCATGCTAACAACCATCGATAGAAAAAAGGTAGAACGAGTAAGCAACAACGAGTATAAGCAAGCAATTAAGCAGGCTAATGCCCCTGTAATAAGCCATGGCGTTGATACCATGAAGAAACGTTTAAATTTTTCACATACAATTGATGTAAGGGGAATGCGCGGCGATGCAGCAATGCAGGCAATACAGGAGTATGTGGATGAAGCCGTTATGCTGGATGTTACCGATGTGAAAATTTTACATGGTAAGGGAAATGGGGTGCTGCGTGAGCTGATCCGCACTTATTTAAAAACCATTCCTGATGTGGCTCACTTTGCCGATGAACAGGCAGAATTTGGTGGCTCCGGTATTACGGTTGTACGATTTAGATAATTATGTTGTTGCTAGCTTAGAGATTTACTCTTTGGTAATTTCTATGGTTATTTATTCACAAGTGCAGACATAGCTGTATCCCATTAATCGCTATCTTTTGGCGGTTATTGGCCAAATAATTTTCAAACAATTGCTGTTATGCTAGTTTATGCTCCACGAATTACACCAAGAATTGAATTTACTTTTAATCTCGTATTAAAGGAGTGGCTGGGCATTGACTATAGACTTACATCTTGTCATTATCTTCTAGAGGATTCACTGGAGAGTAAGTTGTGCTACAGTCCAAAACAGGTTGCAAATGCGTTTTGGGTTAAGCCAAATGGACTATTATTGGAAAAAGATATTCATGAACTTATTCTAGAAACAGAGGGAACTGGTGCTGACTTGGTGCTTTTTCCTGAGCACGACAAGTCGAGTTTTTCTTTCGATATATTTTCGGCAATCTTTTATTTGGTAAGCCGCTACGAGGAGTATTTGCCATTCGAGCCCGATGAGCATGGACGTTTTCCTTCGGCTATGTCTTTTGTTGTAAAAAGTAGCATTCAGGATATTCCCATTGTTGATGTTTGGGTTCAGCAATTTTCGGATGCTTTGAGGCAGAAATTTCCCTTTCTTTCCTTAAGCCGCAATACATGGGGAGGTACTATTCATATTGATATTGACAATGCCTTCGCTCATAAGGGAAAAGGCATGATAAGAACAGGAGGCAAGCTAGCCTTAGCCCTAGGACAGCTGCGGCTGAAAGATTTCACTGAAGTTGCTGGCAGCTCCCTCTGCCTTGCTCACGATCCGTTCGACACATATAATGCCATCCAACAGGAGGTAGTAGCAGAGGATATTTCACTGAAGTGGTTTTTACATGTGGGAAATCTTTCGAAGTTTGACCGGCCAGTGAATTGGCGAAGTAGAGTATTTAAACGGCTAGCTGGGAAGCTATCAAGATCAGGCAATATAGGCATTCATCCTTCATATGGAGTGTTGGACGACCCCGATTTATTGCATCAGGAAGTTGAGCGATTTACCTGCCTTGCTGGAGCAAAGCCCACCTTCTCACGATTTCATTTTCTTCGGTTTCGATTTCCTACATCTTATAGAATGTTGATGAACGAAGGAATAACAGCAGACTTTTCAATGGGTTTTTCCGATAGGGTGGGATATCGTGCAGGTACAACTCGGCCTTTTTCGTTTTTCGATTTAACAACGAATACAGAAGAAGAATTTGCAATTTATCCTTTTGTGGCAATGGATTCAGCGTTAAACTTTCAATTGAAAATGAATCCGTTGGAGGCAATTGAGGAAATTGACAGGCTCCATGCTATTCAGCAGAATACCGGTGGCGATTTTAGTATAGTGTTTCATAATGAGATACTCTCGGATAAAGTGCCTTGGAATAATTGGGGAGTACTATTTAAGGAGGTGGTTGGATTAATGAAAGGCGAAAAAGGTGAGCGTTAGGTTTGTCAAGCATAGTGAAATAGATCACCAAAAGTGGGATGGCTGTATCAATGAGTCAATTAATGGTATTGCCTATGCCTATTCTTGGTATCTCGACGAGGTGTCCGAGGATTGGGATGCTCTTGTTCTCGACGATTATTCGGCTGTAATGCCGTTAACCATGGCGCGAAAATTTGGCGTCTCTTATCTTTATCAACCATTTTTCACGCAGCAGCTTGGGATTTTTTCAACGATAGGGCTCTCCTCCGACATGGTGAATTCCTTTCTAACTTCTATTCCAGCAAAAATTAGGTTGGTAGATATTACCCTAAATACATTCACTAATGCTGAAAAAATTGCGGGTTACAAAATTACTCGGCGTGTTACATATCAACTCGATTTAATTGAGACCTACTCAAGGCTGTATCAGAAGTATGGTAAAAACAATCAACGAAATTTGGCCAAAGCACTCGCTCTTCAAGTTTCAATTGTTCGGGGTGTTGGGGTGTCCGCCTTTTTGTCGTTTACGAGGGAAAATATTAAGGGCGATTTACCTACTAAAGCTATGAGTATAATGGGACGGCTTGTTAGCCGGCTAGTTTCAAATGGACAGGGCGAGGTTTATGGAGCCTATTCTCAGACCAATACCCTTTGTGCTGCCGCACTTTTTGTTCGTTATAGGGGGAAAAGTATTTATCTGTTGGCAACTTCAAGCCAAGAAGGAATTGCCAATCGAGCAATGTTTTTACTCATAGATACTTTTATACAAGAAAATTCGGAAAGTGCAACGGTGCTCGATTTTGAAGGGTCGAGTATACCTGGGGTTGCCAAGTTTTATCAGGGGTTTGGAGCAGTTCCTGTATCATTTCCACACCTCTTTAGGCAGAAACTTCCTCTACTGATGCATTTGGCCTTAAAAGCAAAAAGGCACCTATTCCATTAAGCTGTCAAAGTCGATTTCTGTGGCGATCTGGCTTTCTATCAACTGACCTTTTTCGCATTTGATGGTACGGGCTGGAAATTTCTTCAGAATTCCGTAGTTATGTGTGGCCATAATAATGGCTCTACCAGTTTTGCTAATCTCGAAGAGGAGCTTCATAATATCCTCGGATGTTTCAGGATCAAGATTTCCAGTTGGCTCGTCGGCCAAAATTATTTCAGGGTTATTAAGCAGCGCTCTAGCAATAACTACACGCTGCTGCTCGCCTCCCGAAAGCTGGTGAGGAAGTTTATAATCCTTGTATTTTAGCCCAACTTTTTCGAGAACTTCAGCAATTCGCTGTTTTATTTCGGTCTTGTTTTTCCACCCAGTAGCGCGAAGGGTAAATTGCAAATTGTCATATACTGAACGATCGCTCAGAAGTTGGAAATCCTGAAATACAATGCCCAACTTTCGGCGCAGGTAGGGTATCTGCTTTCGTTTCACCTTGGCAAGATCGATGCCTGCCACTAAAATTGTCCCAATCTTGAGCGGCAACTCCGCGTTGAGCGTTTTAACAAGGCTCGATTTACCGCTACCAACTTTCCCGATAAGGTAAATGAATTCTCCCTTTTCAACGTGGAGGTTAACGTTGGACAGCACAAGGCTGTCGTTCTGAAAAATGGAGGCATTCTTGATTTCAATGATGGTGTCGAGCGACATATTCTTTTTTTTTGTTGCTATGTTTGTTAACCTTACTGAATTATTTTCCAAAAAGAACAATTACTGAATATCGTGGCATTGTGCTGTTCATCATAGATAAAAAGGCCATGGTTGCTCGAAAGATCAACAATTGTGGCCAGTAACTTTTTGTTTATTCTGGAGATTGTTAATTTTGTTGTGCTAAAATTAAAAAATAAAAATGGCAACCATCAGTTTATTTACTGAAAAAGCCTTCCCAATGGTTCCTTTTTCTTATTTTTAGAAAGAATTGCCTAAAACCGATTTATCTATGTCTATATCGAGACGAATTGTTTTCCTGATTGTGCTTTTGGCTATGGGAACTCTGACCTTTGCTCAGCAAACCGCCAGCTATTCCCACCCCGATAAGCTCTTTGATAGAGCAATGAATTTGTTTACGAAGGAGAAGTATGCTGCTGCTCAAAAGCAGTTTGAGCAATCGGCGAAGGCCTACAGCGGGGAGAATACGCAGAAACTCGCCTTGGCTGAGTTCTATAAAGCTCTTTGCTCGGTGCGGCTTTTTAATGATGATGCAGAGTATTTGATTACTACCTTCATAAACACCTTCCCTGAGAATCAGCGTGTAAACCAAGCCTTCTTTGAGTTGGCTAAGCTGCGCTATCGGCAGGAGCGCTATGCCGATGCAATCCTTTGGTTCGATAAGGTTGATAATAATGGACTGTCAGCAGACGATAGGGCGGAATTCTTTTTCAAATTGGGCTACTCCTGCTTCTCTGTGGGCAACATGGATAGAGCGCTGCAATCATTCTTCGAAATTAAGGATACCGACAATAAGTTTAACTCTCCTGCCACCTATTACTATTCGCATATTGCCTATCTCCAGCATAACTATGCTACAGCCTTGAAGGGGTTTGAACGGCTGAAGGAGGATGAGGTTTTTGCTCCGCTGGTACCCTACTATATTGTTGAGATTTATTTTCTTCAGAAGGATTATCAAAAGGTTATTGAATATGGTCCAAAAATTTTGGATAATGCCTCCGAAAAGAGAGCTCCAACTATTGCTCGATTTATTGGCGAGTCATATTATAGAACAAAGCAGTATTCTGAAGCTTTACCCTACCTTGAGAAATTTTTAAATGGGACAAAAAACCCTAGCCGTGACGACAGCTACCTGGTTGGAATTGTTTACTACAAGGCTGGTGACTATGCCAAGGCCGCACCCCTTCTCGAGAAGGCAACGGCAGGCGAGGATACATTAAGCCAGAATGCATACTATAACTTGGCCGATTGCTATCTTAAGCTGGATGATAAGAGCAAGGCACGGAACGCATTTTCCATGGCTGCCAAGTACGATTTTGATCCGGTGATTAAGGAGGATGCACTTTTTAACTTTGCCAAGATTACCTACGGCATGTTTTATTCCCCTTTCAACGAGGCAATTGATGCATTAAACCAATATATTAAGGAGTATCCCAATACTGACCGCACCGACGAAGCTTATCATTATCTTACAATTGCCTATACCAATACCAAAAACTATAAAGGTGCATTGGCGGCTGTGCTACAAATTAAACATCGCGACCCAACTATTAATGCAGCATTGCAAAAGGTTGCCTACTATAGAGGGCTTGAACTATTCCAAAACCTAAACTTTAAAGAAGCTGTCGAAAAGTTTACATTGTCGCTAGACAACCAATCATACGACAAAGCCATTTCTGCCGAAGCCCTTTACTGGAGAGGGGAGGCCTACTACCGGTTGGGAGAGTATACTAAAGCTCAGGCGGACTATAGCCAGTTTGTACTTAGCCCGGGTGCGTTTACCTCACCTGAGTTTAACATGGCTCACTACGACCTTGGCTACACCTGCTTTAAGCTTAATGATTTTGAAAACGCCATTGTTTGGTTCCGAAAATATCTTTCGTTTGCCTCCAATGCTAAGGACCGGTTCCTCGGTGATGCCTACAACCGCACAGGCGATTCCTACTTTATGCTTCGCCGGTTTTGGCTAGCTATAGACTACTATGATAAATCGGTGCAAACGAGACTTTACGATCCTGATTATGCACAATTTCAACGTGGTTTTTCGTTGGGCCTTCTCGATCGTCCTGAGAAGAAACGTGAATCGCTCGTTATGTTGCTCGATAGCTTTCCCACATCACCTTACATAGACGATGCTCTTTACGAACTTGGACGCACAAGTCAACTTTTACAAGATACTGCAAGTGCCAAGAAGTATTTTGACAGGTTGATTGCTGAGTACCCTGGCAGTAGTTACTACGTAAAGACATTAGTAGAAATGGGACTCTTGAGCTATAATGCAGGAGATAACGATAAAGCGCTTGAATACTATCAGCGAGTTATTGAAGATTTTCCAAATACTTCGGAGGCCAAGAATGCCCTTCTGGGAATAAAGAACATTTACGTTGATAGAAATGATGTGGAGGCATACTTTGAGTATACCAAAAAGTTAGGTTCGTTTGCCTCTGTGAGTGAAGCAGAGCGAGATTCGCTGACATACCTTAGTGCAGAAAAATTATACATGGCTGGCGATTGCGATAAATCCTCTGCTAGTTTCAAGAAATACCTTGAGGAGTTTTCGAATGGAGGCTTTGTGCTCAATGCCACCTATTACCTCGGTGATTGCGCCATGAGAAGCCAAAACTACACAGATGCCTTGAACTACTTTACTGTAGTTGCGAGCAAGCCAAGAAGTCCATTTACAGAACAGGCGCTTTTGGGTGCTGGTGCTGCCTCGTTTTCCTTAGAAAAATATGACGAGGCATATAAGTTCTACCAGCAGTTGGAAAATCAAGCAGAGCTAAAGCAAAATTTATTGGAGGCGAGGGCAGGAATGCTTCGAAGCGCAGTAAAAGAACAAAAGTTTGAGGATGTAGTTGCTGCTGCTGATAAGTTGATTGCCACAGAGAAAGTTTCGGATGAGATGGTCAGAGAGGCACATTTCGACAAGGCAAAGGCATTGCTTGCTCTTGGGAAACTTGATCTAGCATTCGACCAGTTTGCCATTGTTGCCCAAAGCGTAAAAAATGTCGAGGGTGCTGAGTCCAAGTTTCATATGGCTGATATTTTATTCCAACAGGGTAAATTTGATCAGGCAGAGCAGGAAGTTTTCTCATTTGCCGAAAAGAATACCCCTCACCAATATTGGATGGCAAAAAGTTTTATTCTGCTTGCCCAAGTTTATGTAAAGAAGAATGACATTTTCCAAGCTAAGGCTACTCTGCAAAGCGTGATAGATGGGTACACCAATAGTTCGGATGGAATTATTGATACGGCATCGGCCATGCTTGTTGAACTGGTGAAGAAGGAAAAGGAGACACTAAAACCCTCTACCGCTGATACCGAACTAATTAAAATGCCTTAGTCATGGTTCCTGTAAAATTAGCACTTAATAATATTGAACACATGGGGTTCGTCCATAAAAATAGAAAGGTTATGAGGTTGAAGCACAGTGTTGTATTGCTTTTCGGCATTTTCGCCTCGTTTTCCGCGTTGGCGCAGAACACACTCAATAAGGAGGTGCAGGTTGTAAGAGCATATGAACCTGTTCTTTCCGACGCCTTTAAAATTAATCTTCTGCCAGCCATTAACGATACGGTTCGACAGCTTCCAAACCTATCCTATTCCATTATTCCGAAGGTTGCTAATACGCAATTTAGAGTGTCGCCCATGCCCGCGGCTAAACTTATTGGTGAACCGATTTCGGAAATTACGCCTTATTACGTAAAACTTGGATTTGGAACAACGCTGTCTCCATTAATTGAAGCCTACTATGGCAGCTTACGGCAGGATGATTTATCATACGGTGGTTTTTTTCGGCACTTTTCCTCGGCAGGAAAGGTTAAGCTCGATAATGGTAGAAAGGAGAAGGTGCTGGAGTCGGAGAGTGAAGCCGGATTTTACGGAAAGAAAATATTTCAGACATCAGCTTTTGAAGGTGGCGTTTTCTACAAGCGAAACCGATATACTTTTTATGGGGCCGATCCAACTTATACCGGTGACCTAGGTGGAGATTCTTTGCGGCAGGTGAGTCATCGGTTTGGTGTTGACCTAGCGCTGCACTCTCTCTATACCGATTCAACCCATTTTAACTATGCTGGTAGGGTTGGATATACCTACTTTGGTGATAAGTTTTCCATGACAGAGAATAACTTGGATATTCTGGTGTCGGGCAATAAGTTTTTTGAGCAGCAGCGTATTGGCGGCGAAGTGGAGATCATTCACATTGCCAAAAGCAGCGACCTGAGTGCTAACCCCAATTCCATATTTCGCATTGCACCGTGGATGGGCGTTTTTGGTGCCGACTGGAGAGCGAAGGCTGGGGTTAATATGGTATCCGATAGTTGGGGTGGCAAGAGCGATGTTTTTATCTATCCTCTTGGTGAACTTTCGTATGATGTAATTAGCCATTACTTTATTCCCTACATAAGCATTGGTGGGAAATTGGAGGTTAATAGCTATGAAAAAATCATGGCTGAAAATCCCTATATTATGCCAGGCCTCAACGTTAGAAATACTAACCATAAGTTTATTTTTGAGGCTGGTTTAAAAGGTAAGTTTTCCTCTTCTGTCTCCTTTAACGTGGCTGGATCCTATTCACTCTCCGATAGTCTCTACTTCTTTGTCAATAACTTTAGTGAAAATCCCAGCAAATTTGGTGTGCTGTACGATAATGCTCAAGTGACTCACTTCTTTGGTGAGTTGGTGGTGGGCGTTCAGCAGCACTTTAGCCTTATGGGTAGGGGAGAGGTTACACGTTATGCAATGGATAAGCTTGCCAAACCATGGCAAAAACCCGGCTGGGAGGTTACCGTATCAGCCCTGGGCAACTTTAAAGAAAAACTCTATATTAAGGGTTCCTTGGTAGCAGTCGGTGATAGGTATGCATTGGCAGAAAATGGTGACGCTATAAGATTGGATCCCTACGCTGACCTTAGCCTTGGATTTGAGTACCGAATGAGTAGCTCTTTTTCTCTCTACCTCGACTTTAACAACATTCTTGGGAAGAGCTACTATCAATGGTATCGATACTCCACCTATGGCTTTAATGCGTTAGCTGGAATAACCCTGTCGTTCTAGGCAAATTTTGTTGAAAAGTTTCTGTAAACAAGGTTAAAAAGTGAACCTAAAATAGGTTTTTTTTGCTATCTTTGATGGCTTTGAAATAATAATTAATAGTTGAAAGTCAGTTTATTGCATCTTGTGCGACTGACGTAAAGGAGAGTCTTCAATGAGTAGTGTCGAAAACGAAATGAATCACGAAAACGGTGGGTCGACAAATGGGTCGAACGGAAACTATTCAGCCGACAGTATACAGGTGCTTGAGGGGCTCGAAGCTGTTCGCGTGCGTCCATCGATGTACATTGGCGATGTAGGTCCAAGGGGATTGCATCATCTGGTTTATGAGGTGGTGGATAATTCAATCGACGAAGCACTCGCCGGATACTGCTCCACCATTGATGTTATAATAAACGAGGATAATTCCATTTCAGTAGTCGATAACGGACGTGGAATTCCCGTTGACTTGCACGAAAAGGAGCAGAAATCTGCACTTGAGGTTGTTATGACTGTGTTGCATGCCGGTGGAAAATTTAACAAGGAAAGCTATAAAGTTTCCGGTGGATTGCATGGAGTAGGTGTTTCCTGTGTTAATGCGCTATCGATAAAGTTGGTTGCCGAAATTCATCGTGATGGCAAGATCTACCGTCAGGAATACAGCAAGGGAAAACCGTTGGCTGATGTTCACGTGGTGGGGGAAACAGACCATACTGGTACCACCATTGTTTTTATGCCGGACGACTCCATCTTCTCGGTTATTGAGTTCAATTTTGAGGTGTTAGCCAGCAGGCTAAGAGAGTTGGCATATCTCAATAAGCGTATTCGGTTAACCATTACCGATATGCGGGAAACTGAGGAAGTTGATGGTGTAGAGCGTTTTCGACGTGAGGAATTTTACTCCGAAACGGGCCTAGTTCAGTTTCTAGAATTTTTAGATGCAACTCGAGAAAAGTTAATCGAGAAGCCAATTGCCTTCGAAACCGATAAAAATGGTATTCCGGTTGAGGTTGCCATTCATTACAATACGAGTTTTACCGAGAATGTTCACTCCTACGTAAATAACATAAACACTATTGAGGGCGGAACGCACCTTACCGGTTTCCGACGTGGGTTGACTCGTACTCTTAAAAAGTATGCTGAAGATAGCGGTATGTTGCAAAAGTTGAAGTTCGAAATCAATGGTGACGACTTTCGCGAGGGGCTTACTGCCATTATTTCTGTAAAGGTTGCTGAACCTCAGTTTGAGGGGCAAACGAAAACAAAGCTTGGTAATTCTGATGTTTCCCTTGCAGTGGATCAGGCTATTAGTACAGCCCTAACCAACTATTTAGAGGAAAATCCCAAGGATGCTCGGATTATTGTTCAAAAAGTAATTTTAGCTGCAACTGCCCGACATGCTGCCCGAAAGGCGCGTGAGATGGTGCAACGTAAAACTGTGCTTTCTGGATCCGGATTGCCAGGAAAGTTGGCTGACTGCTCTGAGAAAGATCCTGCTATCTGCGAGATATTTTTTGTAGAGGGAGACTCTGCAGGTGGAACAGCTAAGCAAGGCCGCGACAGGAAATTTCAAGCTATTATGCCACTGAGAGGAAAAATCCTTAACGTGGAAAAGGCCATGTTGCATAAGATTTTCGAGAACGAGGAGATAAAAAATATATTTACCGCACTTGGGGTTACCATTGGAACAGAGGAGGATAGCAAGGCATTGAATCTTTCACGCATTCGATACCACAAGGTTATTATTATGACCGATGCCGACGTGGATGGTAGCCATATTGCCACCCTTATTATGACTTTCTTTTTCCGCTACATGAACGACCTTATTAAGGAGGGATACCTTTACATTGCCACGCCTCCTCTCTATTTAATTAAGAAAGGTAAGGATGAGCGTTATTGTTGGAACGAAGAGGAGCGTGTAAAGTTGGTTGAAGAGCTAGGTAAAGGTAAAGAGGGTAGCGTGCATATTCAAAGGTATAAAGGTTTGGGAGAAATGAACGCTGAGCAGCTCTGGTCAACCACCATGAATCCCGAAATGCGCACTTTACGTCAGGTTAATATCACCAGCGCTGCCGAAGCCGATCGTATTTTTTCGATGCTGATGGGCGATGAAGTTCCTCCACGCAGGGAGTTTATTGAGAAGCACGCGAAGTATGCCAAGATTGATATTTAGATCATATATGACGACGATAAAAAAAGGGTGGCATTGGCCACCCTTTTTTTATTATAAATGAAATTTGCCCTACTTGCTTGTTTGGACATTAAGTTTTCGATGGTATAAAATCTCACCGTTGATGTAATAGGCTGCTTCTGTAATTTGGCCATTATGATTATACGCTTTCCATACACCGTTTTCGACTCCGTTTATCATTGTACCCTCTGATTTTAGCGATCCATTCTTGTAGAAATATTGCCAAAACCCTTCTTCTTTCCCGTTGTAATAGTTACCAATTTGCTTAATGGTTCCATCTTCGTTGAATACGCTCCAACTATTTGAAAGAACTCCCTTGCTGAACCATCCTCGAGAAAAAATTGTTCCAGATGGGTAATACGCAATCCATATGCTGTCCTTTACTCCATTGCGGTAAATTCCTCTTTCTGCAAGTAGCCCGTTGGGAAAAAACTCTAGGGAACAACCATTGAGCGTATCATTGTGGTAGGTGTTCATCACCATCTTATTCCCGGTATCATAGTAGCCGGACAGTTTGCCAGTAATTTTCCCTTCTATATTATAAGGTACCGTGCGTTGAACTTTTCCATTTGGAAAATAGTATTTAACAGTATCTTGCCAAAGACCATGGTTTTTTATGCCTGACGATTTTAGTTCGCCATCGGGATAGAATTCCTCGGTAGTTCCCGTAGCCTGTCCGTTAAGCATGTTGATTTTTATCTTGACCTTGCCGTTGTCGTAGTAGGACTCCTGTGTTCCATTCAGGCGACCATATTGGTAGCATGCCCTTTCACTTACCACTTTGGTGGGATAATAGCTTGTGACAATGCTGTCGGGCAGTCCGTTTTTAAATTTGCCGTTTTGTATAAGTGAATTGTTCTCTGCAATAATTTTAAACCACCCGTTCTTTTTTCCATTTTCAAAGTGCCATATGGACTTTAGGAAACCGTTTTCGTAGTAGGTGAGCCATTCTCCAACCAGTAGGTTGTCTTTGTATTCTCCCTCCTGCATCGGTTTCCCTGTTTTGAAAAAATAGGTATAATGGCCATGCTTTATGGTATCGCTGTTTTCCACATAGCCAAAGTATTGCTCTTTAGCCGATCCTCCAGGGTAGGTTGTTTCAAATCGCTGAATTACCTGCCCTTCTAATGGAGAAAAAAATCCTCCTCCTGAAATCAGAAGGAGGAGTAAAGTAGTTCTAACCATATCTTACTACTTAATGTCGATGGTGATCTGTGTCCCTTCAAGGTTGCTCTTGCTGCCATAATCAACAACTGCGGCAAGGGCATACTGCCCGGGAGGTATATTACTAGGTATCTCAAGCACCACATCTCTGGTCGATTTTGGATAAGTTTCCACCTCAATGGGGGGGTATTGCTTTTCTTCGGCCGTTTTAATATCCGATAGAATAAGGTAAACCTTGCAGGTATTTATTTTCTCACCCAGATTATCTAAGGTTACTACATATTTCTTAACCTTGTCGTTATCGGATGGAATTTCTTTTAGGTTGTATACCTTAACAAGGTCGTTTGTGTTCGATTTTGGGGTTTGAAAAACTTGAACTACAATTCTACCGGTAACCATTAGTCCGGTATTAACCGCCTTGTCGGCTCCGAAGGCCGTTTGCTCCTTTGCCGGTTGAATATAAAGCAGGCACCATGCTGATGAGGCTTCGCTGGTTGGGACCAGAATGGTTACAGAAACTGTCCTTTCCTCGCCGGGGTTTAGGTCAAAAAAGGAGGGGTTAATGTTCAGCCAATTGGCACACGACCTTCTGGTGGTGTTAGGTGGCAACATTTTTTTATCACCATTCTCGGAAGGAACGAAATCGCCTAGGCTAACCAGCATGGATATTTTTGAGTTCCCGTGGTTTTTAATGGAGATGGTTTTTGTTTGATTTTCACCCGGTTCGGCAGAAAAATATAGCTTAACAGGTGAAACTTCAAAGTCCTGACTTTTAGCCATTCCGATGAAACTAAAAAAACAAATAGTAAAAATTAAACTACTTTTGATAAAGGACGACTTCATGGTGTTAATATTTCTGCTAAATTTAGGTATTATTTCGTAATTTTCGCATGGCTTTTTAGCGTACATATCAAATTTGACATTTGTGGTTCACTTGGGAAAAGTTAGACGTCGATATATTTTATTGGTAGTCACAGCATTTTTTATGCTGCTGTTCCACTTAGTAAGTGCGCAAGAACTTCATCTGCTCTCGCCCGATCAAAAGGCTCAAGTGGATAAGTATAAGGAGTTGGTCTCCCGTTATTCCAATGCTGGTAATACGCAGCAAGCTGCCTTTTACTTAAACAAGATTGCATTTATATATTGGGAAAACGGTTCGCTGCGGGATGCGGCTGACAATTTTATGAAATCGATTCCCTTAAATGAAAAGATAGGAAACCTCAATGATATTAAGTCTATTTACAGCAATGTTGGCTTAATATATTCCGACCTGAATAAAATAGACCAAGCTCAAGATGCCTTTGAAAAGAGTTTGGATGTACGGCGAAAAATTGGTGATAAATCGGAAATATCTGCTGGACTAATTGACCTTGCCTACATCCTAATTGTTCAAAAAAAGTATGAACAAGCCATAAAGTATTTGGAGGAGGCATTGGATATTGCCACCCAAATCGATAACCCTCGCTTGATACTTAATGCCTGTCGGTTACTAAGTAGTGCCTACGATTCACGCGGAATGGTTTCCAAGGCTAAGGAATATGAGGATAAGTACTTGTCGTACCAGCGGTTGCTTCAATCGCAGTCGGTAAAGCAGGAATACGAGGAAAAGGTGGGTAAAACCATGGCCCAAACTGAGCGCGAGCGCATGGAAAAGAGGGCAAAGCAGCTGGAACTCGATCTGCAGAAGTTGAAGTCGATGGCAGCACAGGACTCCCTAGGTCGAGTTGTAAGTGCCACTGAGGATTCACTGCGTGAAGCCGAGCGGTTGAGCAGGGAACGTCAGCTGGAGATAGGCCTACTAAACAAGGAGAAGGCCATTAAGGAACTTGCGCTCAAGGAGAAGGAGGCTGTGGCTAAAAATCAGATGTTGATTATCTATTCTGGTTTAGGAGGTATGGTTCTCTTAATAGCTTTGGCTCTGGCCATGCTTAATGGATACCGTAATAAAAAGAGAGCAAACGATAGGTTGGAGAATCAGAACAGGGAGATTGGAGCCCAGCGTGACCAGATTCGAAAGCAAAACGAAAATATTACAAAGAGTATAAACTATGCCCAGGGTATTCAGCGTGCCCTGTTGCCTCCACAGGAGACCTTGGTGGGATTTATTGAGGAGTCCTTTATTTACTTCCGCCCAAGAGACTTGGTGAGTGGCGACTACTATTGGTTTAGTCCAATTATTACAGGTGACGATCACTACGAACCGGGAAAGGGAAAGTTTGCCATTGCTGCCATTGACTGCACAGGTCACGGCGTGCCCGGTGCTTTCCTGTCGATGATTGGTTATAACCTTCTAAATGAAATTATTCGTTCAAATATTCATACCCCAAATTTGATTCTCCAAAAGTTGAATCAGGAGATTCGTCGGGCATTGCGTCAGGACGAAACCGACAACCGCGATGGTATGGATATGGCCATATGCGTGGTCGATTTGGACAACAAGGTGCTTGAGTATGCTGGGGCAAAAAATCCTTTAGTATACATCAAGAATGGGGAGTTGGTAAGGATAAAGGGTGACAAGGAGCCGGTGGGTGGATTCCATACCGACCAGATTCGAACATATACCAACCATGTAATTCCAATCGACGCACCTACTTCATTTTATCTGTTCTCCGATGGCTATGCCGATCAATTTGGAGGTCCTGAAGGGCGAAAGGTGATGCTGAAAGGGTTTCAGGAGATGCTCCTAGAGAACCATCAGAAACCGATGGAGGAGCAGAAGGAGATATTAAAGAGCCATTTAGTTAGTTGGATTGGAAGCGACTATAAGCAGGTGGACGACGTTTTGGTCATGGGATTTAAACTTTCGTAAAAAAGTTGTATCTTTTTCTTTTAATAACAGTTAATAATTTATATTTGTGTTACGAAGTTGCATTAACTATTTTTTCGGAATATTACTTAAAACCCAGGTTATGAAAAAAGTTTTACTCGGTCTCTTTATACTTATTGGAGGCCAAACTGTCATGGCACAGCCAATACAGGATAACGCTGTTATTCCAGTAAGCGTTACCTTAAATTCGATTCTACGACTTACCGTTGTTACGGGTGGGAATATCGAATTTGTTGTAAATACCATCGACCAATACACTTCTGGTATCGTTAATGGTGCAAGGTACACCACCAACTTCACCGTTTCTTCTTCTGTGGATTTTGACGTTGAGATGTCTACTGAGGATGCATCCTTCTTAGGAACAGATAATCCAACAAGTACCATGCCGTTAAATAACGTCGGCTACACCGTTGTCGCAAATGCTGCTGCATCAGGAGCAGACCCTGCAAATTGGGCCTTGTCTACAATAACTGGTTTATCACAAGCTGCTAATAAAATTGTGACAGGTGTTCTTAATGCCTCGGCTGGTAGTGCAGATCAGAATAATTTTGATATTCAGTGGGAAATGGGTACAAGTGCTGGTGGTGGTATGAATGCTCAAAGTTTACTGCAGCAGAGTATTTCACCCGATAGGTATGTGACGAGCGTATACTTACAACTTATAGGTAAGTAAATCAATGAATTGGCGCAGGTAAGAGTCAGGTATCGATTTGGCTACCTGACTCTTCTTGCGTTTTTACCAATTAATTCATTGACAACCTGATTTTACCAAGGGTATTTTGAGCTATGAAGAAGTACAGCCTCTTAAATTCTGTTTTAATTATTTTTCTCTCCCTGATATCGCTATCATTGAAGGGACAAAATAATGTAACTTCAAGGGTAAGGGTTGTATCTGGAGGAACTATATCTTTCTACTTTAATACTTTAGGAAAGTATAAGAGTGGCCTTACCCTTACCGATTGGACACGGCTAAACGTATACTTTAACGATACTATTGCCGGGGGGGGAGCTAACCCCGCTGGTCATGGGTGGCGGTTGTTGGTAAGAGCCGATGATAATGGTATCGTTGCCGATGGTGGTTCTCCATCACTCTCTTTAAGTTCCATAATACTAACAACTACTATTAGTTTTGGAGTCCCAATTGCTCCCGCCCCTGTTACGCTTAGTGCCTCCGACCAAGTTTTGGTGCAGGATGATACTCCCATAGTAAATGTCAATGAAGAAATTGTGATTAGTTATGCGATAGGAACAACCAATAACCCACCAAATTCGCCATATCTTGGAAAGCCGGCCGATTACTATACCGTCAATTTGGTGTTTACGCTTGAACCTCTACCATAAATTATGCAAGGAAGGGTTGCTTTTTGGGTCACTTTATTTTTTCTAGTCATTGCAGTAGGTCACAATGAGGCCTACGGGCAGTACTATCTATTTCGGTCCGACGATCCCTCCAAAGCTGATGTATCCTTTGTTAAGCATGCCATTGAAGCCAAAGCAAACTCCTCAGTCTTCAACGTTGTAAAAATTGTTAATCCCACCAACTCAGTTCAAACTTATCGTCTTACCCTTACCGTGCCTGAAGGTTGGTCAGTGTTGGGGGAGCCTATTCAGGAACTCACTCTAGCTAGTCACGACTCCGTATTAGTCCCTGTTCGAGTTGCAGTTGCCTCCTCTGCACGCGGTGAAATAGGTTATTCCATAATAGCCTCCATATCTGACATAAAGGGAAATTTAATAAAGACGGAATACTCGTTTGTTAAGATTCCTAGTGAGCGAAATCTGCGCGTAAGATTGCTTAATCGAATTGTATATTTTGATAAAAAAACCACCTCTGCCACATTTCGCATTAAGGCGGAAAATCACGGAAATAGAAATGAACTGATTTATTTCAACTTTCTTGGTGATCGAAACATTGTAATTGGGGAATCTGACCTCGATGTATACAATACTGACTTGAGCCTACCGCCCTATACCGATTCAATCATTACCCTTAGTGTTAAATTAAGGGATGGCTTTCAAACAAGCGGTAAGGATTTGTATGCACTCAACATGCATGCATCTACCCTGGATACTTCTTTCAATGGAACTGTTTGGTTTCGCTATCTTGAGAATAAATATGAAGGGCAGATCCCGGAATCTCAGAAAGTTCTTGTGGTAGAGTTAACTGGTCAGGGTCTATTTAATTCCATATACACCCCTAACTATATTGCCACATTATATGGAACAATTCTGCTCAATAATGGTTCTGACCTTTACTACTACTATCGTAATAAAGGATCTCAGACTAAGGATGATTTTTACCGATATAACAGAATGTTTCTTGGTTTCCGCAATGAATATTTAAATTTAAAGGTTGGGGATATTACTACTACTCTTGAGGCAAGTATGTATGGAAGGGGTGCAGAGGTGAAGGTGTCTGTCGGAAATAATACCATTCATGCTATTGGAACAAGTGACATGCGTCAACCCAAGCAGAATGGAGGGGTAGAGGTAGTTCATACTTTCAAAAAAATAGGTGCTGTTCGAATTGGTGGGGCCACTAATCTTGATGATACACAGAAGGAGACAGGAACTCTTGGGTTTGTGGGCGCAACGATAACCAGTTTAAAGAATCAGAGCTTAAATTTCATGGTTGGGGCCTCTCAAAATAAGTTCCGGTTCGACTCCTCCTTTACTAAGTTGGGGGTGGGTTACGAGCTGAATTACATGCTGAATAAAGGGAAAGTTTACTTAAATCTTCGGAATAAGTATGGATCTGGCGAATATACTGGGGTATATAGAGGGCGGTTTGATCTGATAGGATTAGGAATTGTTCAGTTGACTGAAAAGTCAGCCATAGACTTTAACCTGTTTGACCTACGATACGATCCAGCTGTCTATGTTAATGGAGTGCTTCAAGCCGACAAATTTTCGAATGTGCAGCAATTGCAGGCATATTTTCGCCACAGCTTTACTCCTCGATTAATTGTGTATGGCGGGCCGGGGCTGGATAATGCATGGTCAAACAACTTTGCCGCATTATCGGGCGA